>JAYEHB010000272.1:0-8111 GCA_034659375.1 Thermodesulfobacteriota bacterium | reverse complement strand
TATAAAAAAGTATGAAGGGAAGGAAAATAAGAAAAGAAAGAAGTAAAAGAAATTATTGACATATTTTTTTAATAAAAGCGTTACATTATTTTGCAAGGGTTGGCGTTACAATATTTGGATCTTAACACCTTATTCTACGGGGTATCCCGGCTTAAGTGGGTAGCCTTATGTTTCAAATCGAAATACTATATAATTATAAAATTGGATATAGAATGAAAAATTGGATAGTTAATACTCGATGTTCAAGTTTTTACTTAACCCCTGTCAATACTGAATTGAGAATGGCGTGTTTTTACAAACATATTGATGTGAAAAATTATAACTGCTTGATATTACTGAATTTTAAAAATCATGCCATGAATATTATAGGTTTAAATAAAGCTAATGATATCAGTATGTTATAAAAAACTTGATAATCGAGTAATACGAATACAAGAGATGAACATGGTACCCCAAATGCTTTTAAATATATGTTGTGCCAAAACAAAGCAGCAGCTTTCTATGGTAGAGCCCATGAAATAGACAAGATTTGCAAGGGAGATCTTGTTTGCTTGTACCATAACTAAAAAATGCAGCGGACGCAAAAAGCCGTGCCGCTGATTTAAGCGTTATGTCTTCTTAAAATTAACACTTGCATGTACTATTGATTGTGCGTTATACTGTACAAAACTTATTTGAGAGGTGCAAAATGCAAAAGCTACGGATTGATCAAGATATAAAACCATTATCTGAAGTCAGAAATGGAATGGCAATGTATATTAAACAAATTAATGAAACTAAAAGACCTTTGGTTATTACCCAAAGAGGCAAAAGTGCTGCTATCCTGATTGATGTCCAAGAATTTCAAGCGATGCAAGAAAAAATTGAATTCTTATCTGACATCAACTCTTCTCTAAGTCAATTGGAGAAAGGAGAGGGAGTCGAGCACAAAGATGCCAAAAACATACTGCTTAAGCGAATTTCTATATGAAAATAATCTGGTCTCCGCTTGCTATAAATAGAGCATCAAAAATAGCTGATTACATCGCCCAAGACAAACCTTCTGCAGCTAAACGATGGATAAATGAGGTATTCATAAAAGTCGAGCAACTCAAATCCTCACCTCAAATTGGACGAGTTGTACCTGAAATTTTAGATAATAAATTTAGAGAGCTTATTTATGGCAATTACCGAATCATTTACCGTATGGAAATAAAACAGATCTCAATTTTGACTATTCGACACGGCAAACAAATATTACCCATAGATGAAATCAAGACACATCGGGATAGGACTCCCCATTACTGAGGAGTCCTCCCACACCACCTGGCATACCGATCGGTACCCTCGTTCCCAAGCTGGAGTCTGGGAACAAGAGGGGGGATGAGAGTTGCCAGGTAAGACTCGGATGCCTCTTGGACCCATTCTTTGTTGTGGCCGGTAGCAGATAACCATGCCCGGCCATGCCGGTTCTATAGCTGTTAATGACGTGTTTCAAGATATTTAATCATCTGTTTTGCTGTTTTTTGTCCGTTGGCCATGGCACGGACAATGAGAGACTGACCAGTGGTCATGTCACCGGCAACAAACAGTCCATCACAACTTGTCATGTGATCTGCATCTGCTTTTATGTTACCCCTTTTATCAAGAGTTAGTTTCAGGTCATCCACAATTTTGTTTTTACCCGGGCCTATAAAGCCCATGGCCAGGATGACAAGCTCTGCCTCTATCTCAAATTCACTTTCAGCCAGTTCCACAGGAACCAAACCTCCATCTTCCTGCACCCGCCACTCCACTTTTGCACAAAAAAGTTTATTAACATTATTGTTTTTACCTGAAAATTCTTTTGTCGTAACCGCAAAGCAGCGTTGACCTCCTTCCCTGTGAGCATGGGTCTCTTTTAAAATATTTGGGTATGTGGGCCAGGGAGTAGTGGTGGGTCTTGTCTCAGGTGGCTGCGGCAGTATCTCAAGCTGAAAAACCTCTCTTGCACCTTGACGTAGTGCAGTTCCAAGGCAGTCCGAACCCGTGTCACCCCCTCCGATAACAACAACTGATTTACCCTTTGCACTTATCTCTTCTAAGAGATCAATGGGCTCACTGTTTAATCTTTTATTCTGGGCAACAAGGTAATCCATTGCAAAAACAATATTGTTTAATCCTCGACCTGGTATCTGAAGATCCCTTGGCCTGCTTGCACCACAGGCAAGACAGATAACATCAAAACGATTTTTTAAGTATCGAAAGGATATGTCATCTCCTGCAATAATGCCTGTTTCAAATAAAACCCCTTCTCTTTCCATTAACTTAATGCGGCGTTCCACTACCCATTTTTCCAGCTTGAAATTCGGTATTCCATATCTCAGTATTCCTCCGGGATATTTTGCACTTTCAAATACTGTTGTTTTATGTCCTGCCCTATTAATAGTGTCGGCAACAGTAAGTCCGGCAGGGCCTGAACCAATAACTGCTGCTTTTTTTCCAGAATATTTTAACGGTGGCCGCGGCTCCAGGTATCCTTTATTAAATCCATTTTCAATAACAGCAAGTTCAATCTGGCGGATTGTAACAGGATCACTGTTTAAACCGGCCACACAGGCTGCTTCACACGGTGCCGGGCATACCCGGGCTGTAAATTCCGGAAAATTATTGGTGGATAATAAAATAGATAGAGCCTCTTTCCATTTGCCGCGGCAGACAAATTCATTAAATTCGGGAATAACATTTGAGATCGGACAGCCGTAGGCGTGGCAAAAAGGAGTGCCGCAATCCATGCAGCGCATTGACTGATGCTGTATCTCCTCCCTGTTAAACATCAGCTCAACAGCTTTATAGTCTCTTAGCCGTTCCTTTACGTTTCTATAGCCTGGTTCTTTACGCTGATAATGCATAAAAGCATTTGGTTGATCGGATGATCCGGCAGGTATTTGTCCAGATTTTTGCCCGGCTGCCTGTCCCATTGTTTGCACTGCTGTCTGGCCTGTTGATCCGGCTGCATGGTTGACTGCCTGATTAGCTGCCTTGTATGGTGATTTATCCATGCTGCACCTCCTTTCTCTTTGTTGCTTCATCTTCCATGCTCATTTCTCCGAGAATTCTGCGGTATTCCATGGGTAAAACTTTTATAAAAAACGGGAGACTTGCTTCAAAATTATTTAAAATATTGGCGGCTTTTAAACTTCCTGTATATTGCTGGTGCTGTTTTATCAACTCCTGCAGCTCCCTGATCTCTTTTGGTTCAATAACAAGTTCGAGATCCACCATATCCAGATTACAGCGTTGGTCAAATTGCTGTTCCGGGTCAAAAATATAAGCAATGCCGCCGCTCATGCCGGCGGCAAAATTGACACCGGTATCGCCAAGGACAACAATTTTTCCTCCGGTCATATAT
Source organism: Thermodesulfobacteriota bacterium (assembly GCA_034659375.1). Taxonomy (GTDB): domain Bacteria; phylum Desulfobacterota; class Desulfobacteria; order Desulfobacterales; family Desulfobacteraceae; genus DATFJZ01. The sequence continues at coordinate 4,741 of JAYEHB010000272.1, read as the reverse complement.
TCACACCCATGATCGCCTATCCCTTCAACAACAGCAATTGCACCACTGTTTCTGATTGCAAACCTCTCACCGGCCTTGCCGTTAAGATACAACTCCCCGGAGGTGGCTCCGTAGAGAAGCACATTGCCGGCGATTATGTTTTCCTGGGGGATAAAAGTTGCGCCTGCATAGGGCTTAACAATGATTTTTCCTCCTGACAGCCCTTTTCCGACATAATCATTTGCCTCACCCTCTAAGATAAGGGTCATCCCCCTGGCTGCAAAAGCACCAAAACTCTGGCCTGCAGCACCGAAAAATTTACATGTGACTGTATCGTCATCAAGACCGCCATGGCCGTACCTCGTTGCAATTTCTCCGGCAAGCATGGTTCCCACAGTTCGATTGGTATTGTGAATTTTTCGTTCAATAACAACTTTGTTCTTTAGTTCAAGGGCTGCTTTTGCTTCTTTTATAAGTTCCTTATCAAGGGCATCTGCAAGAACATCGGGCTGGGGTTCCATAAAACGTCTTGGAGCGTTTTTATTGACTTCTGGAATATAAAATATTTTGGAAAAATCCAGCCCCTTTGCTTTCCAGAAAGAGACAGCATCGTTTTTATCCAGCAGGTCGGTTCTGCCGATCATATCATCCATTTTACTAAATCCCAGCATGGCCATATATTCCCGCACCTCTTTTGCAATCATTGTGAAAAAATTGACCAGATAGTCAGGGCTTCCCTTAAAGTTTTTACGCATTTGGGTATCCTGGGTGGCAATACCCACAGGGCAGGTGTTTTTATGACATTTTCTCATCATAACGCAGCCAAGCACCACAAGAGCAGTTGTTGCAAAACCAAATTCTTCTGCACCAAGCAGGGAGGCAATAATTACATCACGACCGGTTTTAAGCTGTCCGTCGGTCTGAAGCCTGATTTTACTGCGCAGGTTATTCAGCATTAAAGTCTGCTGGGTTTCGCTAAGCCCTATTTCCCAGGGCGCACCAGTATGCATGATGGAAGACAGGGGCGATGCCCCGGTACCTCCGTCATGGCCGCTGATCAGCACCATGTCTGCCCAGGCTTTGGCAACGCCGGCAGCCACTGTACCGACACCTGCTTCAGAAACCAGTTTTACCGAGACCCGAGCTTTTGGGTTTATGTTTCTCATATCAAAGATAAGCTGGGCAAGATCTTCAATGGAATAGATATCATGGTGGGGCGGAGGAGATATTAAAGTTACGCCCGGTGTAGAATGACGGACCCTTGCAATCTCTTCATTAACCTTGTGACCTGGAAGCTGCCCGCCCTCTCCGGGCTTGGCTCCCTGGGCCATTTTGATCTGAAGTTCTCTGGCATTGACCAGGTATTGTGCAGTAACACCGAACCTGCCGCTGGCTATCTGCTTGACAGCACTTGACCTGCTCTCCCCGTTGGGAAGCGGTTGGTAACGTTTTGGGTCTTCTCCCCCTTCACCACTGTTACTTTTTGCACCAAGTCTGTTCATGGCTATTGCAATGGTTTCATGGGCTTCAGAGCTTATGGAGCCAAAGGACATGGCTCCGGTTACAAATCGTTTAACAATTTCAGCTTCCGGCTCGACTTTATCAAGGGGAATGGAGTCTCTTTTTTTAAATTTAAACATCCCCCGAAGTGTTGACTGTTCTTTACTCTGGTTGTTGATAAGTGCTGCATATTCTTTGTAAAGGTTATAATCATTTTCCCTTGCTGCCTGTTGAAGTCTGCTTATTGTAAAGGGTGTCCACAGATGTCTTTCTCCTTCTTTGCGCAAGCTGTAACGCCCTCCTGCAGGAAGAAACGGCACAATATCATCTGTTTTATGAAATGCAGCATTGTATCTTTCAACAGCTTCTTTTGCTATTTCGTCTATTCCGATACCTTCAACATGGGTGGCGGTATTGGTGAAATATCTGTCAACAAGCTTGCTGTTTAATCCAATTGCCTGGAAAATCTGGGCACTTCGATAACTTCTCAAGGTTGAAATACCCATTTTGGACATAATTTTTAAAAGTCCTTTACACAGAGCTTTAATATAGTTTTCCAGGGCTTTGGCAACATCAATCTTGTTCTCTAACTCCTCATTAATGGCCATGGCTGCAATTGTCTCAAAAGCAAGATAGGGATTGATGGCTGTGGCACCGAATCCAAGCAGCAGGGCCATATGCATAACCTCCCTGGCTTCGCCGGTCTCCACAATAATGCCTGCAGCTGTTCTCAGCCCGTGCTTACTAAGATGCTGGTTGACTGCCGACACAGCGAGAAGAGCTGGTATCGGTGCCATGTGTTCCTGCAGATCCTGGTCGCTTAAAATAATTATGGAGTATCCCTGTTCCACAGATGTTTTGCATTTACTGCAAAGCTTATCAAGAGCGTGTTCAAGCTCTTTACCCGTGCCGCTGGCAGGAAATTGAATTAAAATTCTTTTAGAACGGAATAGATCAATATTTAATTCTTTAATTATCCTTACATTTTCATTGGAAAGAATCGGATGGGGCAGCTTTATAAGCCGGCTGTTTTGCGGGGTTTCCGTAAGAATATTACCTGGGTTTCCAAAAAAAGTCGGCAGAGCCATTACAAGTTCTTCCCGGACAGGATCAATGGGCGGATTTGTTACCTGGGCAAAAAGCTGTTTAAAATAAGAATAGAGCAGCTGATTTTTTTCGTTAAAAACAGCAAGGGGAGAATCAGTACCCATGGAACCAACAGGCTCCTCCCCTTTTAAGGCTATGGATGCAAGTATGACCCGCTCATCTTCCCTTGTATATCCAAATAATTTTTTTCTAAAAAAAAGTTTTTCCATATCCGGGGTTATTGAATCAATGTCCCCGTAAAATCCCCGCACCGTTATTTTGTTCTCTGCAACCCATCTTCGGTAGGGCTCTTTTCTGGCAGATAAATTTTTAATTTCACTGTTTTTCAGCAATCGTTTTTTGTTAAAATCCACCAGAATCATCTCACCGGGACGTAAAGCCCCTTTTTCCATGATATCTTCAGAAGGCAGATCAAGAACCCCTGTTTCCGAGGCAAAAACAATAAATCCATTTTTGGTTATTGTGTAACGGGCAGGCCGAAGGCCGTTTCGATCAAGCTCTGCTCCTGTTTGAATTCCGTTGGAAAAGGCAACTGCCCCAGGGCCGTCCCAGGACTCCATCATGCCGGCGTGGTATTCAAAAAAACCGCGCAGATCATTACCCATGGGATATTTATCTCCCCAGGCCTGGGGAATAAGCATCATCATGGAATGTGCAGGAGTGCGGCCGGCATTTACCAGCAGTTCAAAAATATTATCCAGACAGGAGGAGTCACTGCCGCTCTCATTGATAATGGGCAGAAGTTTTTTTATCTCATTCCCGAAAAGTTCTGATTCCATTAAGGATTCCCTGGAACGGATATGATTCAGATTGCCTCTGATTGTGTTGATTTCTCCGTTATGAGCCAGGTATCTGAAGGGTTGTGCCAGTCCCCAGGACGGAAATGTATTGGTGCTGTATCTCTGGTGAACAACAGCCATGGCACTGATTAATTCAGGATCTTTAAGGTCATTGTAAAAGCCTGCCAGCTGGGTTGCTGTAAAGAGTCCTTTATATATAATTGTGGAACAGGAGAGGCTTGGTATGTAAAAAGAATCAGCACCAGCTAAAAGGTCTCTAACCTGATTTTCAATTACCCTGCGGATTATATAGAGCTTTCTGTCAAGGGCTGCCTTTTCAAGTCCTGCCCCGTGGATAAAGCACTGCATAATAATCGGGCAATGCTTTTTTGCCTCTCCGGCAATTGCATTTTCATCAATTGGAACATCTCTCCAGCCGAGAAATTTTAACCCCTCAGCCTGGATAACTTTTTCAGTAAGTGTGACACACTGGTTGAGAATTTTTCGATCTTGAGGCATAAAAAACATGCCCACGCCATAATTACCAGGGTCAGAAAGATGAATCCCCAGGGACTGGCACTTATTTTTAAAAAAATCATGGGGAATCTGAAAAAGAATACCTGCTCCGTCACCGGTTTTCATGTCTCCGCCGATTGCTCCCCGGTGCATCAGATTCTTTAACACCTTAAGGCCGCTGCTGATTATATTATGATCCTTAGAGCCGTCAATATTTGCAGTAAAACCAACTCCGCAGGCATCATGTTCATTAACAGGGTCATACAACCCCTGGGGTTCTGGAAAATTATTAGTCATATTGTTACCACCGTATTTAAAAAAGTTCTGGTTTTCGTTCGGTACTATTTGTTAAAATAAAATAATTAGATTGCAACAAATATACCATTGCCTCCAAGCAATCTAAATATAGCACATCCATTCAAATTAATTACTCAACTTTCTGATCTTAATTAAACAGCTTGTTTTCATTTTTTCCCCTTGACAAAAAACACCTCCTATCCTATCATTTTAAAAAAGTAAAAGACGCAGCCTCTATCTTTAGCAACAAGCTTGATTTCAAAAAAAATGATGAACATGAAAAAAAAATTTAATAGTGGTCTTGAAATGATCAAAAAAGATGGATTAATGGAAAAGAAATCATGAAAACCCACGGATTTTAATTTTTTGTAATCCGTAGTTGGTAGTGATTTTTTGATACTGGACAAGCCTTTAGTTTAGATTGTGCAAAAATTATATTGGAAAGGTTGTAGAAACCATTACTGATATTTCAGCCCAGACAAATCTGCTTGCATTAAACGCAACCATTGAAGCCGCCCGTGCAGGAGAAGCCGGTAAAGGATTTGCTGTTGTTGCAAGTGAGA
>JAYEHB010000271.1:0-8117 GCA_034659375.1 Thermodesulfobacteriota bacterium | reverse complement strand
GCTGTGTGCCAATGCCTGAATCTGTAAAAAGTTCCAAAAGCAAGGCATGGGACCTGGTACCATTGATAATATGGGCTTTTTCAACACCATCTTCAAGGACTTCCATGCAGCACTCTATTTTGGGAATCATTCCCCCTTTTATTTCACCGGCCTGGATCATTTTTTCAGCTTTCTTTGAATCAACAGAAGATATTAATTGAGACTTTGAATCAAGGAGCCCGTCAACATCTGTTAAAAGTATAAGACGTTCTGCATTCAGTGCCGAAGCAATCCTGGATGCCACAAGATCTGCATTGATATTATATGTTTCACCGTTTTTACCTGCACCAACAGGTGCAATAACCGGAATAAATCCCTTGTCTGCAAGGGTGTGGATAATGGATGCATCAATGTTTGAAACTTCTCCCACCATACCGGGATCAATGATCTCAGGCGGTTTTTCATCTTCAGCATCCTCTTTTTCCTGATACATTGTCATTTTTTCAGCAAAAATAAGATTCCCGTCCTTTCCTGTAAGTCCTGCAGCCCTGCCCCCGCAACTATTAATCTCTGCAACAATCTCTTTGTTGACCTTGCCGCCAAGAACCATTTCCACCACATCCATGATCTTTTCATCGGTGTATCTCATCCCCCGGATAAACTTTGGTACAATACCCATGGAATCAAGAACTTTGTTGATCTGGGGACCGCCCCCGTGGACAACAACGGGATTAAGCCCAACATACTTTAACAGGGTGATGTCACGGGCAAAATCATTTTTTAGCTTTGCATCCACCATTGCATGACCGCCATACTTGACAACAATGGTCTTTCCTGAAAACTTTCTGATATAGGGAAGTGATTCAATAAGTATATCTGCAACATTCATAAAAACCTCCAGAAAGACCCAATCCTTTATAAAATATACCTGCTTAGATCTTCATCTTTAACAATATTCATCAACTGCTCATCAACAAATTCAGCGTCCAGGACAATTTCTTTCTCTTCTATGTCAGGGGCTGAAAAAAGAATTTTTTCTAAAAGTTTTTCCATGAGGGTATGAAGTCTTCTTGCACCAATATTTTCAGTAGTGGAATTCACATCAACAGCTATGGATGCAAGCCTATCCACAGCATCCTCTGAAAAAGAGATATTAACATTCTCTGTCCTTAAAAGAGCTATATACTGGAGCACCAGAGCATTTTTAGGTTCTGTAAGAATTTTTACAAACTCATCCTTGCCAAGGGAATCAAGCTCAACACGAATGGGAAAGCGGCCCTGGAGTTCAGGAATCAAATCAGATGGTTTGGAAGCATGAAAAGCACCTGAAGCAATAAAAAGGATATGATCTGTCTTTACAGTACCATATTTTGTGGGAACGCTGCTGCCTTCAACAATGGGAAGCAGATCCCTCTGGACACCCTGTCTTGAAACTTCAGGCCCATGGCTGTTTTCTTTCTCTGCAATCTTATCGATCTCATCAAGGAATATAATACCTGACTGTTCAACCATCTCCACAGCTTCTGATGTAACCTTTTCCATGTCAACAAGATGGGCAGCCTCTTCCTGGGTAAGGAGTTTCATTGCCTCTGTTACCTTAACCTTACGCCTTTTTGTGTTTTTAGGCATAAAATTACCCATCATATCCTTCATGTTAACGCCCATCTCTTCCATGCCTGTATTGGAAAAAAATTCAATAATGGGCATGGCGTTGTCAGAAACATCAAGATCAACAAATCTACCATTAAGTTTTCCCTGTTTCAGCATCTTTCTAAGTTTTTCCTTGGTGGATGACTGGGTGGAAGATGAAGTAACAAGTTCAAGATGAGGTTCGTTCTCCCCCTGGGATTTTTTTTCTTCTGATTTACCTGATTTTGGCAAAAGAAGATCCAGAAGTCTCTCTTCGGCAATACCGGCTGCTTTTTCCTGGACAGCATCCTGCTGACGCACCTTTAGATTATTAACTGTAAGTTCAAGAAGATCCCTGATCATGGATTCCACATCCCTGCCCACGTAACCTACTTCTGTAAACTTGGAAGCCTCAACCTTAAAAAATGGAGAGTCAGTAAGTTTTGCCAGCCGCCGTGCAATCTCTGTTTTGCCAACTCCTGTGGAGCCTATGAGTATGATATTTTTGGGAACAATTTCATCTCTTAAATCCTCTGGTACCTGACGTCTTCTCCACCTGTTTCTCAGGGCAATGGCAACGGATTTTTTTGCATTTTTCTGACCAATTATATATCTGTCAAGTTCCTTTACTATCTCTACTGGTTTTAACTCATTCATTTTTATATCTCTTCAATGGTAATATGGTGGTTTGTATAAATGCACAGAGAAGCCGCTATTTCCATTGCCTCTTCCACAATTTTTACAGGGTCAAGCTCTGTATGATTCATCAGAGCAGTAGCTGCTGCATGGGCTGCTGTGCTGCCGGAACCAATGCTTATCACGCCATGATCAGGCTCAATAATATCACCGTTTCCAGAAAGAAGATAGGTATTGGTTTCATCTGCTGCAATCATCATGGCCTCAAGCCTTCGTAAATATTTGTCCGTACGCCAATCCCTGGCAAGTTCCACAGCACTTCTGGTAAGATTACCGTTGAACCGTTCCAGTTTTTGCTCAAGCTTTTCAGCAAGATGAAGAGCATCTGCTGTGGCACCGGCAAATCCGGTTATTATCTTATCATTATAGATACGTCTTACTTTTTTTGCCATATGTTTTGTAACGGTACTGCCTAAAGTAACCTGGCCGTCACCGGCCACAAGAACCTTTCCTTTGTGACGAATGGCCAGAATAGTAGTACCATGAAAAATCTCGTTCATCTGTTCACCTTTTTTTATATAAAATATTTACTCAGCTTCTTGGATGTGCTCTGTCATACACCTGCATAAGCCTGTCTGTTGTTACATGTGTATAAATTTGAGTTGTAGAAAGAGTCACGTGCCCCAAAACTTCCTGTATCCCCCGCAAATCTGCTCCAGAATCAAGCATATGGGTTGCAAAAGAGTGACGTAGTGTATGGGGTGAAACAGGCAGGTTAAGACCACATTCAGTTACTATACTGGATAAAATCCGTCTCATTGATCTGTCAGAGAGCCGGGATTTGTTCTTGTTCAGAAACAGAGGGACATTTTCTTTTCCAATCATAGCTCTATATTTGTTAATACATGTAAGTGCCCTTGTTCCCACTGGAACAATCCTCTGTTTTGCCCCCTTTCCTGTCACTTTTACAACCTGTTTTTCAAAATCAATATCCTTAAAATCCACTCCTGCCATTTCAGACACACGCAATCCTGTGGAGTAAAACATCTCAAACATTGCAAGATTTCTCTTTTCAAGAATAGTTTCTGATTTTATGGAGTCAAGAAGTCTGAAAAGATCATCAATTGTTAAAAAGTCGGGTATTACCCTCTGCACCTTTGGTGAAGGCACCAAATCTGTAGGATTAAAATCAATTAATCCAGATTTTATAAGATAATGAAAAAAAGATTTTAATGCAGAAAGTTTTCTTGAACAAGACTGTTTTTTTATTCCGCTTCTGTATAAAACCATCATATACTCTCTGACAATGGGATGATTTTGATTTTTAACAAGTTTTAAAAAATTATCATCAAAATCAGATTCTCCGTCCCGATCAGGAAAGCAGTATTGCATAAATTCCATAATATCATTGGAGTAAGCTCTGCATGTATGATTTGAAGACCCTTTTTCCGCATAAAGGGTCGCTATATATTTATCAAGCAGCATATTTCATTCTTTTCATAACCATTTTCACATCCTCCCATACAGCTCTTTTCTTTGAAGGTTCTTTAAGCAGCAGTGCAGGATGGAATGTAGGCATGACTTTTATTCTGTTGTAATCATGAAACTTCCCCCTTAGATCAGCAACCGGCCTGTCAGAGCCAAGAATGGCTTTTGCAGCAGCCTCACCAAAGGTTAGAATAATATCAGGTTTTACAAAGTCAACTTTTTTTTTAATTAAATTTACCAGGGAGTCAGGGGATTTATCTGCCGGGTCAACATCCCCAGGATTGATACCTGCTGTAAAAACATTCTCTCTTGTAAAAGCCATGGCATTTAATATTTTTAACAGCAGTCCTCCGGCAGGTCCGTCATAGACACAAGGCTTTTTATTCAAAAAATCAGCTAAAGCCGGATATTCAGTCAGAATAAAAAGCCTGGCATTGGAATCACCTTCTTCAGACAAAAAAAAGGCGTTCTCATTTTTATATTCCTCTGAAGTGTGACCAGAGGAAACAATTTGTCCCAGATTTCTTATTTTTTTTACAGACTTTTGAGAAATTCCAAGAAATTCTGCTCCCATCTCTTTTCTAAATCTAAAATACCCTGCTGCTCCATTGACAAGCCTGAAAAACTCAGCCTGAACAGAATCTGTTAAACAGTCACTCTCCATTGATATTCAAAATTCTCCAACTCTTAAGTAAATATTCGGGTTAGTAATGTAAAACAATCTGATCAAGAAGTTTATCTGCGATTACTTTCTTTTCCATTAAAGGAATATCAATGATTTTGCCATCCCTGAAATAGAGCTTTATCTTATTTGTATCAGTTTGAAAACCAGAATCAGGAACACCAACAAGATTTGCAGCAATCATATCCAGATTCTTTTTTTTCATCTTTACAAGAGCATTTTTTTCAAGATTATCAGTTTCAGCTGCAAAACCTGCAACAAACTGATTTTTTTTCCTCTTTCCAACCTCTTTTAAAATATCAGGATTTTCCTTAAGAGAGATAGACAGACCACCACCATGATCATGTTTTTTTATTTTTTTATCCTTTGGATCACAGGGCCTGTAATCTGCAACAGCTGCAACCTTGATGATAATATCAGCTCCATCCATTCTTGAAAGGATCTCATTTGCCATCTCTTCTGCTGTTTCAATCTTAATCAGATCAACGCCAAAAGGGGGAGCAATGCTCACAGGTCCTGAAACAAGAGTTACTATAGCTCCTCTTTTTTCAGCAGCTTCTGCAATTCTATATCCCATCTTTCCTGAAGAGTGGTTGCTGATATACCTGACAGGATCAATGGCTTCCCTTGTCGGCCCGGCGGAAATAAGAATGTTTTTATCCTTTAAATCCTTTTTTGTCAAAATATGCAAAAGCCTGTCAAAGATAAAATCAGGTTCAGGCAAACGTCCGGCTCCTGAGGCTTTACATGCAAGCTCCCCTGTTCCCGGCTCAATAATAAAAAATCCATCTTTTTCCAGGATATCAAGATTTCTCTGCACTGTTCTGTTTTCATACATATTGGTATTCATTGAAGGACAGATCATCACAGGAGATTTGACTGCAAGCATCATGGTTGACAATGCATCATCTGCAATGCCGTTGGCCATTTTGCCAATAATATTTGCAGTGGCAGGAGCAATAACAAAGGCATCAGCCTTGTCAGCCCATTCAATGTGCCTTACAGAGGATTCTTCTGTATTAAAAAGATCAATGCAGACACTGTTTTCCGAAAGAACCCTGAAAGTCATCTCACCTACAAACTCAAGGGCAGACTTAGTCATGACCACCCTTACATCAGCCCCTGCTTTTTTAAAGAGTCTCAGGAGTTCAACTGCCTTATAAACAGCAATACCACCTGTTACACCAAGGACTATATTTTTATTCTTTAAATTCATATCCAGGCCCATCAAGTTTTAATTAAAAAGATCTGTTTCTGATTCAGCACTCCCGGATGCAGGAGAGAGATCATTTATGGTTGGAGCCACACCAACCTCAACATATGTAAACAGGTTCCTTTCTCTTATGGTTATCACAGCCCATCGGGCACTTTTTTGAAAAACCATGATGGTTGATCCAGGAGACTTGATCTGGCTTACAATTGACCAGTTATCCTTTAACATATTATTGGTAAAAAAATTAAACAAGGATCTTTTGTCAACCCTGCCTTTAAGTGCAATTATACCTGATGTATAACCTGGAGTACTCACCACAACTGTTGCATCGTCAACAACTTGAAGATCCTTTGGTATAAGGATATCATCAAAGTCATAATAGACTGCTGTTGTTTCCCTGGTTTTCACCTCTGATGAACTGGTTTTTTTTGAAGACATGGAACTGACACAGCCTGAAACGGCCAGGGATAATACCACAATCAAACCCATTTTTATAAAATTTTTAAACAAAACACCCATTGCAATTCAACCTCCATATTATATTATATTATTATTTTTTGTATGAAACTCCTTATAACTGCCATTTGCTAAACTTTAAACTGATCGACTGTCTGTTGGAGTTCTTCTGACAACTGGCTTAACTCACCGGCATTGGTATTTACAAGAGAGCTGTTCTCTGACATCTCTTCTGTTGCCTGGTTCACATCTGCTATATCTTTTGCTATCTCATTTGCCACGGTTGAACTCTGGGTCACATTCTCAGTTACTTCCTGAATTCCCTGGGCTGCCTGGGTAACATTAGAAGCTATCTCATTGGTGGTTACAGATTGCTCCTCAACTGCTGCAGCAACCGTATCTATCATTTCATTGAAATTATTTATTACCGTTGATATCTCTCCAATAACAGTGACTGTTTCCTTTGTAGAATCCTGAATATTCTCAATTTTTGTTTTTATTTCCAGTGTAGCATCTGCTGTTTGTCTCGCCAGATCTTTGATCTCACTTGCAACAACAGCAAATCCTTTACCGGCTTCTCCTGCACGGGCGGCTTCAATGGTTGCGTTTAATGCAAGCAGATTTGTCTGGGCTGAAATATCAGTAATGGTTTCTACAACCTTTCCAATCTCCTGGGCAGATTTGCCTAACTCGTCAATATTTTCTGAAGCTTTTTTTGACTGGACAACAGCCTGATTACTTGTAACACGGGTTTTTTCTGTATTTTGAGCAATTTCATTAATAGTTGAAGTCATCTCTTCAGTAGCAGCGGAAACTATACCAATATTTGTTGAAGACTGTTCGGCGGCTGCTGCCACAGAGGACATATTGGAACTCATCTCCTCGGCTGCAGTTGCAACAGTATCTGCTTTGGCAGACATCTTGTCTGCACCTTCAGACATCTTTTCAGAAATGGTTAAAAGTTTATTGGAAGAGCTGTAAAGATTTTCAGAGTTTCCTGAAATATCAATGATGATTCCCTGGATTTTTTTAACAAAAACATTAAACCATTTTGCAAGAGTGCCGACTTCATCTCTGCTTTTTATCTCCAGACGTTTGGTCAGATCTCCGTCACCTTCTGCCGCATCTTTGAGACCTTCAACAACGCTATTGAGTGACCTTGTGACAATGATCTGGAGGCTTAAAACAATGGCTAAAATCAAGGCTGCCACAATGCAGACAGATACAATGATCTGGGTTTTAACAGATTTTTTAATACTATTGGCTGCGATTTGCTGACAATCCTGAATTCCTTTATCTGTCTGGTTTTTTTTGTCTTGAAGCTCCTTTAAAAGCAGCTTGTCTGTATAAAATAGATGTACAACACCGATCTTCTCATTATTATAATTAATCGGCATTTTAACAGATAGTTTCTCATTAAGAACAATATTGTCTGGAATTTTATCTCCTGAAGTGATTTCAGGTGCTCTCCATGCTCCGGCAAAGGGCTCTTCGCTGGAGTCCAGAACCAGGATCGCCCCAATGGTCGGCAATTTCATAAAAGTTTTTAAAACAATACCAAGCCGCTGCTGATCAAAATTGTAGACAAATGATCCAGCAATACCACTACAGATTTCAGTATTTGCTTCTGCCATTTCCCTAAGGGATAAATTCTGATTTTTTTCATACACTTTAAGGGAATTTCGCTCTGATTGAGAATAATTTTCAATCATGACATCAGAAACACTGGACTGAAGTTTAATGGAAATAAGACTGCTTCCCGTCAAAAGAATCAAAATAACCACACAACAAACAAGAGTTGTTTTAAATGAGATACTAAGATTTAATTTATTCAACATGCTCCCCCCCCATAAGAAATTAACAGTTTTTTAATCTAATAATAATTTGAGTGTAACCAAAATGGTGCATTCATGTTCATCATTTTTTTTGAAATCAAGCTTGTTGCTAAAGATAGAGGCTGCGTCTTTTACTTTTTTAAAATGATAGGATAGGAGGTGTTTTTTGTCAAGGGGAAAAAATGAAAACAAGCTGTTT
>JAYEHB010000270.1:0-8120 GCA_034659375.1 Thermodesulfobacteriota bacterium | reverse complement strand
ATTTACAATACTCTCTATAGTTTGTTCAATGTAGGGTTCATGGTTATAGCTTGAAATAACAACACTTACTAATGGTTTTTTGGAAATTTCATTCACAATCAATATCCTCTTTTGATTTTTGATTTTTGATTTTGAAATTGGTTGATTTTGAATAATTTTTCCAGCATCCTTCATTATATCACTTTACACTTTTTATTTTTTTTTAACTACTGTTTAAAGATGCAAAGCCAACACACGAAAAACACGGGAAATATAAAACGTAACTGCAAGCATAACTACTTTTGGGATTTAATTAAGAATGCCATTTTTCCTGTAACGTAATTCACACCAGCATGCCATTCCGCCGTTAATAATTACTGATATTGTATAGGTTATTAGAGTGCCCCAAACTGCCCCATAAATACCATATTCTGGAACCAGCACCAGGCTTAAAATCAAATTTCCAATTCCAATAAGTAATGTTAAGGCTGACACTTGCCAAAACAAGCCCCTTGCTATCCATTGAGGAGCCATTATTGATGAAAAAGTCATCCCTATAAGTGCTGGTAACAATAGTATAAATGGCTGGACTGCCGGAATAAAATCATCGCCGACAACAAAGGGAATCAGTATAGAAGCAAACATAGCAGCTATTAATGCTAATAATGCCATACCTATTGATAAGAATAAAAGAATTTTACGCTGATACTGCCATGCATTATCAGACCCTGACTGGGATACTTTGCCAAAAAGCAATAACGTTGCCGAACCTGGAATAATCATAAGCGTATTGATAAGCTGAACATCAAGCTGATAATATCCTGTTGCTGCAGCACCGCAATAATGATTGATAATTAAAATATCTGTGGACATGATAAGATAAGTCCCAATGGCATTTAAATGAAGTTTTCCTCCTCCTGAAATAAGGGCTTTTATAATGTTCGTGTCAGGCAGCATGCTGTAATCTGACCTTTTAAACATTCGCTTAAGACATGTTAAGGCAATAATAAGGTGCACAGATAAGATGACTGTCAAAACACCGGGAATTCCCCAGTTAAAAAACAGAACCACCAGAAGAAAAAAAACACTGCAGCTCTGAGCAATAATTTGGGAATTATTATATATTTTTATTTCATTTAAAAAAGAGAGTAGTAAACTGCTGTACTGTTCCCATATTAAAAATGGTAATGATAAAAAACCCACAAATAAAATTAACGGCTCAATATTGTTAAAAATATTGCCATTAGAGATATTATAAAGAATTGTTGCCACTATCCATCCCAAAAGAGTGATAATAACGGTTAAAAGCAGCATATTTCCAAAAAGTGCAGAATATAGTGTTTTGTCCTTATTGCCTGCAAGTAAATGAATTGAGACCTGCCCAAGACTAAGATGACCGCATGTTGCAAACAATCCTGCCCATGTGGTTACCGCAGCAATAATGCCACGACCTTCCGGCCCGAGCCACCTGGCGGTGATAATTAAAACTGCCATTCCAGTAACCAGGCTAAATATTTTAGCACTGCTTGTATAAAAAATTTCAAACCAGAGTTTTTTCATTAAAAGACTCTTTGTAAATATTCGGCTTACGTGTGACCTTCAGGTTTATATGAAAGTCTTCATAACCAGTTAAAATCATTGACTTTCATTTTTTGGTTTCTGCCCTTTAGGGTATTGTGGCCAATGAGAATGACCATGCTCCGGCCATGCCGGTTTATATGAAAGTCCGTCCAAGCGACTGCAATGATAGACTTTCTAAATTTGTTGTGGCCGATGCGGAAACCATGCTCCGGCCATGCCGGTTATAATGTAAATTTACGACTCTTTAACAGCTTTTATAACCATATCAGTCTGCTTCATTGACAGATGTGTACCCATAGGCAGACTTAGAATGGAATCAGCAAATTTTTCTGCAACAGGAAAAGCTCCGGTATGCCAGCCATAACTCCCATAGGCTTCTGAACAATGCGGTGGTACAGGATAATGGATCATTGTCCCAATTCCGGCATTTTGTAACTGTTTTTGCAAGGTATCCCGAGCAGGGTGGCGGACAATAAACTGGTGCCATACATGTTCTGTCCAGTTCTGCACTACAGGCAAAATTAAACCTTCAGCAGCACCTAAGTTTTCAAGGTATTGTGCAGCAATCTTATTCCTATATCTATTCCAGCTATCCAGTTTTTTTAATTTTTCCCGTAAAAAAGCAGCCTGCATTTCATCCAGACGGGAATTAAAACCAATGACCTCATTGTTATATTTCACCCGTGATCCATAATTTCTCAGTATATGCAGATTCTCAGCCAATTTGGCATCATTTGTTGTTACTGCGCCCCCATCACCAAAGGCTCCCAGATTTTTACCCGGATAGAAACTAAATCCGGCTGCATGACCTAATGATCCTGTACGTTTACCCTTATATCTTGCTCCATGGGCCTGGGCACAATCCTCTATGACCTTTAGATCATGCTTTTCAGCAATTGCCAGGATGGAATCCATATCAGCAGAATGACCATATAAGTGAACTGCTATAACAGCTCTGGTCTTAGGCGTAATAGCAGATTCAATTAATGATGGATCAATGTTATATGTCAGTTCATCAGGCTCAACAGGCACAGGCTTTGCACCACAATGAGAAGCTGCCAGCCAGGTGGCAATATAGGTGTTGGACGGAACAATCACCTCATGACCTGCACCAATACCATAGGCACGAAGAATCAGGTGCAAGGCTTCCAGACCATTGCCAACACCAATACAATGCTCTGTTTCGCAATATTTAGCAAATTCATGTTCAAACCCGGCAACCTCATTGCCCAGAACATACCATCCTGAATTCAGCACACGATCAAAAGCCGAATCCAATTCGGTTCTTAGTTCTTCAACCTGGGGCGTAAGGTTTAAAAAAGGGACATGCAAGGGTTCTTTTTTCTCCTGTATGTGCCAATAATCATCACTGGATATTGCACGCTCTGATTGCTTTATAAACTGTTTATCACGTGTTACAATATACGCATTTGGCAAAAGCTTCACAGATGCATCAATCAAGGCATCTTCAATATCGTGACTTTCCCACGAAATTGAAGGTGTTTTTATAACCTGAGCATGACTATAAAACTCTTCTAATATAGACTTCCAGTCAACATCTGCTTTTTCCCGTTTAAGTTCCAAACGAAATATATATTCAATCTGTGCTAAAGAAGAGGAAGCTATATAAACTTTTGTACCAGTTTGAATGATATGGGTATAAATTTTCTTTATATTATGGCAAAAAGGCTCTCTGGCCAGTAACAGATCTAAAACAACGTTAACATCTAAAAAAAACCTATTTGTCATTGATACTTCTCCGCTAAATGTTCGTAATAGAGTTGCTTGTCTTTCTGGGGGTCAGCATCAGCTTTATAACAAAAATTACCAAGGTGGGACCATAACCGCTGAATTAAATCATCTTCCTTGCTTAAGTTCAATTGTCTGGTATTTATCTGCTTTTTTTCAGGTGTTACGGAAAAATCTAACACCTCCACGATCACGTCAACAGGACCAATAGATTCAAATTCTAAGGGGACACCTTTTAATACACCACGATCTAATACTGCATTTATTTTCATCATGCACCTCCCACAGCTTTCATAAATAACCAGCTCCACTTTCTGACTTTAATTTTACCGGTTAAAGTCTTAAAACCCTATCGGGGTCAGGCCTTTGTTATTTGTGTCGTTATCAAACCTTGAAGATAATTAACCAAAAAGTCAAGATAATGACAATAGCGAAAGCCTGACCCCACGCAGCGTCCAGGCCTTGACCTGCACAATCCAGACAGTTGAGTAACCAGCACAAATTATTTATAAAAATTTACAAATTTGATCTTTTTGAAATAAAAGAATCATAGTCATATATATACTCATCAGGATCATAAAAAGCCGATGCCAGAACCAGGCAAATCCCCCCTGATGAAAAATTCTCCAGCTCCCGCCAGATCCTTTGAGGAATATAAAGACCGTGATATGCCCTGTCTAAATGCACAGTTTTTTTTTGATTTCCATCATCTAAAATCACATCAAATGAACCCATCACAGCCACTAATAACTGCTGCAATTCTTTATGTGCATGTCCTCCGCGAGATGATCCACCTGGGACATCGTACAGATAATATATACGTTCAATTTGAAAAGGAATATCTCGACCTCCTTCAACAGGCGTGATATTGCCTTCCCTTCTTTTTATTGTTGATAAATTTATTATTTCACAATCATTAATTGTTGTCATGGGATGGGTTTCCTTCAATAAAATGAATAAAATCATCATATTTTCTAAGATAATCATCCTTACTGTAAGGAAGTGATGATAAAATTAAGCAGACACTGTTTGTTGAAAAATTTTTAATTTCACGCCACATCATATTTGGTACGTAAAGTCCAAAATACGAACGATTCAGGGAAAAGATTCTGTTATTTTTTCCATTATCCACAACAACGTCAAAACTTCCTGAAAGAGCAATAAAAAACTCATGGAGTTTTTTATATGCATGTCCACCTCTTACTTCTCCGCCTGGAACATCATAAATCCAGTAAGAACGTTTTATCCTGAAAGGAATATGACGCATACTCTCAAGAAAGGATAAATTGCCCCTTGGATCATGAATCTTTGGCAATTCAATTATCAGGCTCTCATCTATTTCTCTCATCTATTTCTCTCATTTTTTTAGATTCTCAGTATTGATTTTCGTGTTGTTTGGCAAAAAATCATACATTCCTGTTTGACTCTGTTTTGTCCAGGCTACAGGGCTCACTCACAGTTCTAAAATTATTTTGTTAAAACATTCCATATCTGCCCCTTGCTCCATGACATCAAATCAACATTATAATGGCTGTGCACAATTGTTCTGGCTCCAAAACCTTCTTTTTGATCAACAAGTCCTTTGTTAAGATACCACCCGTCACTCTCATTGGAAATACCAAAATCAAAATAATACTTATCAGGATAAATTTCATTAATCAGATAATTAAAGGTAAGATCAAGAGCACCTGAAGTTTGTCCCTGTTCAGATGAAGATATATATTGAATATGCACTGCATTCTGACTTTCATAAACAACTGCACCAGCCAGCATCAAGGAATCCTGAAAACATGCAAACAGCTTAATATTTCCCGGAAAACGGTTGTGCAGCAAGATGATCTCTTCCAAAGAGTGCACAGGCTCTTTGCTATGCTTTTTGCTAAGGTTATTACTTAAAATATCCCAGTAATTTTTAAAATCATCAGACTGCTTAACATAAAAACCGTACTTGCGAGCCTTTTGAAGACCCCGTCGTCTCTGTTCCTGAAATTTCAAAGGGAATCTGCTGTCAATTACTGACATGACATCTCTTCTTAAAAGCTTTGCATTGCAGAGAAATAATGCATATAAATCTTCTTCAGCAGGTAATTTATGGTAAATATGAGGGACAGTTTTGTAAACCAGTGATTTAAAACCATGTTTTTTTAAAAACTCCAAAACAGATTCAAAAAGATCAAGCATAATGGGTGTTTTCATCTTTTTATCAACAATAAATCCACCATAGGTTAAACCTTCATGGCTTATAATATTGTCATTGCTGCTGTTGGCAGGAAGTATTGCAATTAACTTAGCTTTATCATTTTTAATCATTAAAGAATAATCCTGAAAACGGTCGCTGTGATAATCCATGTAATCACGAAAAAAGAGGAATGTACCATTTTTGCTGTTTTCTACAAATTGATCCCATATCTTTTTTTGAGAAAATTTATATATTTCAACCTGCATAATGCTGTTACCCGTTTAAAACAGAATATCCAAATCCTGTTTTACCAAATTCATTCCCATTATAGAACATATATGTTTTACCATTTACTTTTACCACAGAAGAGTAGCAGACCATTCCTGAATCCCATCCTGTTTGAGAGACATCAATGCCTGCTTCATTATCTTTTCTTATCCATGAAATTCCGTTTTCAGATTCAGCATAGCCAAGCCGGTATCCTTTATGTTTAACTCTTATGGAATAAAACATCCTGTAAAGCCCATTTTCTTTGACTACATAGGGACGGCCAAAACCATGTTCCATTTCATTCTCTATATCTATGCATACAACTCCATGGTTTCCCCATTGTATACCGTCGGATGATTCCAGATACTTGATTGTATATACTGGTTTATTAATGCCGTCTATTTCCATCCATTTGCTGCCGGCAACATACCACATTTTAAAAAGACCATTATCCAGCATAACAAATGGTCCGCCTCGAAAGTAAAGCTCTTGATCACTTCTTTCCAGAACAGGTGTCTTTTGAATACGCTTAAAACTATTTCCTCCGTCTTCACTGACAGCAAGTCCTGTCAGCAGGCGATAACGGATTTTTGTACCAAGTTCAAATCCAGCATAGTAAAGATATTTTCTGCCATCATCAAGGGTAACAATACTGCACTGCAGCACCCCGTTTTCATCAAAAGTGCCTGGTTTGCCAATATCAAGAACAGGTTTTTGTGATATTTTGTGTATTGTGTTAAGATTATCAGTTTTTAACTCAACAAATCCAACCCTGCCAATTCCATTGGCATCACAAAAGGTCAGATACACCCGTATAATTTTAGCATTTATTATATCAGGGGTTGGAATCATTGCATGGGTTTGAGCCCACGGGTACCTACCATGGGCAACATATATAAGTTGTTGTTTAATCCATTTCATGCTGAACTCCCGTAAAATTCTCTTCCTGAGAACAGTCCTGAGTTTGATAGGTATAACTATCTGACTCATATACTCTTTTTCACTCTGGACAACCATAATCAAAAAAATGGTATAATTTTTTGCCCAACAGCACAAAAATCAAAGATAAAGAACCAAATACTATTAAAGCCTATCTATCAAGTCATATGAGATGATCAATAATTAATTATTTTTTATTCCAAACTCCAACTACTGTCTGATTATCAGGAACATCTCTAACAATAATAGAGCCTGCGCCAAGTGTGCAATTTTTACCAATGTTAATATTATTACTGATAGTTGAATTAACTCCCAGAAATGAAAATTCACCAATATTACAAAACCCTGAAATAACTACATGTGATGAGATAAAACAATTATCATGGACAACTGAATGATGTCCGATATGATTGCCGCTCCATAAAATAACGTTATCACCAATGTTCACAAATGGCTGGACAGTGTTGTCCTCAAATATAAAACAATGTTCACCAACCTTGCAGTTTTGCCATACAAAGGCTTTGGAGCTGATATAAGAAGCTGGCGTAAAGCCTTTTCCTTTTGCCTGTTCATACAATCTTGTTCTTAATCTGTTCTCCTGTTTATATACCATGGCAGCAAAAAAATAATGTTCCAGAGGATTATATAACTCCTGAAGCTCTTCAAATACCACGACTGGTAATTGAAAGAGAGAGTCTTTTTTTAAATATTCTCTTTCAACAGAAAATGCTATAATTTCATATTCAGAATCATGTGTAAAATACTCATATGCAATTTCAGCAAAAGCAGAGTCTCCTATTATAATCATTTTTTTTTCATTCATAGAAATCCTTTTTTATGGCTTTATAATAAGAATATCTTCACGGCGGTTAGCCATTGGCAGATCATTTGCCTGGGGAAGAATAAATGAATCAAATCCAGCATTGCGGCACCTCATCATTATTGAAAACATAATTGCATCATCAATTATACCAGGTTCAGAAGTGTTGTATTGAATATCTGGTTTTTCATTTTTTCCTGTGAACAATTTATGATATTTTATACCGTTTGGAGAATTAAAAAAACGTTTTCGTTTTGAAACATTGGGAATATCACCAATTAAAAATTCTCCTTCATCTGCAAGAAGGGACAATGACATATCAACAAAATTAAAAAGATTCTGCTCTGTAAAAATATAATGTAAAACACTATAGGATAGAATAACATTGATCTTATTAAAGTATTTTTCAAATATCCATGGACATTCCTCTGGATAATAACAGGGCACCTTTGTAATAAATGACTCGTCAGGAAGATTACTGAGCATTTCTTTCGAATCAACCAGTATTAAAGAGTGTTGATTTTTACGGCATAACTCGATGATCATATGCGGAAGGTCACTGCAACCTGGACCAATATCCATAACCACTTGTTTTTTCTTTTT
>JAYEHB010000269.1:0-8159 GCA_034659375.1 Thermodesulfobacteriota bacterium | reverse complement strand
GTGAACCCTTACCAGCAGACAGGAGATTTTAATGGAAATTGAAGAGCTTGTTCAGACCATTGTCAGTCAAGTTTTAAAGCAGTTAAACAGAACCCCTGAACAAGAGCAGGTCATGGAAAAAGAGTGCATCATGATTCTTGAAAAAAAGGGAAATGTAAAAAATGAGCCTGTTTTGAATTATCTTGGTGATAGTGTTGAGGTCTTTTATGTGGACAATGAACCTCCCCGGGAAAGACCCATGAGATATATTCTGCCGTTTCTCTCCTGTTCCGGCATGGCAGCCCTTGCAAAGGGTATGGCTGTTGAACCGGTTACTGAAAAGGTGTTAAGTCTTTTTCTTGCAGGCAGATGCGTGGAGGTATTTGAGTTTGAGTATAAATTATTTAGTCAAACCGCACCGGATGCATTGTACAGGTTGTATGAATCCCATGAAGAGAGTCTTGCAGCTTTTGGGTTAAAGGCTGTTGAAGTTGAGGAAAATTATACCATGCGCCTGCGGAAAAAAGTAGTGACTGAAAAAGATATTATCCAGGCAATGGAGCATGGTGTGGCTGTTCTTCGTATACCAGCGGATGCCAGCATAACTTCCCTGGCCGTTGAGAGTGCCGGGACCTATGATATTCAACTTTTAAAGGGATAAGGGGGCAGTTATATGATTATATGCAAAGTGATCGGGAATGTATGGGCCACAAGAAAAGAAGAGTCTCTTAACGGCTTAAAGCTGATGATTGTCAGACGTGTTGAGCTTTGTAAGGGCAGAGACCAGGAGAGCTTTGTGGCTGCTGATTTTGTTGGAGCCGGTATAGGAGAGAAGGTCTTGGTTGCAACGGGCAGTTCTGCACGCATGGGGGATGAAGGCTCTTCAGCACCCATTGATGCTTCTATAGTTGGCATTATAGATGAAGTTGAGTAAATATTTATGAAATTGAAGTAGGCTCAGGAGAATCGATGGACTCACTTGGAATAGTTGAAAGCAGAAGTATTGCAGCAGGAGCTGAATTAACGGATATGATGGTCAAAGGAGCTGATGTTGAGCTTGTAAAGGCTGCAACTATCTGTTCTGGAAGATTTTTGATCCAGGTTTCAGGTGATGTAAAAGCCGTTGAGATTGCTGTGCAGATTGCTAAGGATTCAGGCAGAGCACTTGTCGGGAGCTTTGTTCTTTCCAATGTGTCCGATCAAGTGATAAATGCATTAAAAAGAGGAGCTGCAGTCCAGAAGAATGATGCTTTAGCAATTGTTGAATGTAAGACTGCTTCAAGTGGAATTGCAGCTTGTGACTGTTCTGTAAAACGTTCCCAGGTTTCTCTTGCAAGGCTTGTAATCGGGCAAGGGATCAATGGAAAATCCTATTTTGTTATAAGCGGTGATGTGGCTTCTGTTAAAGAAGCTTCAGATGCTGCAAAAAGTGTGCTGGGAAAAAATCTGGTTGAGGTTGTGGTGTTGCCTTTTCCCAGTTTGTTGGTGGTAAATGCCTTAACAAAAGGTTTGAGGTGAATATGAAAAAGATATTTGTAGGATGCGATAAGGTTGAGGAATACATCTGCCAGGATGAAAAAAAGATCTATCTTGACGGGACTCTTCTTTTGTCCTCGGGTGCCAGGGATTATTTGAGGGAAAAAGGTATTGCTCTTATATACGGTAAAAAATCTGAAACAGATCAAGATGCCCTGATGTGTGCTGATTTTGAAGGTGTAGAGGCTGATGCTGAATCCAAAGGAATAGAGGGCGATGCTGAATCCAAAGGAATAGAGGGCGATGCTGAATCCAAAGGAATAGAGGGCGATGCTGAATCCAAAGGTACCCAGGATGATGAGGCGTTGATTACAAAAATAGTGGAAATTTTAAAAAATGATTACTCCATAAATGATAATGAAAAAATAGTGGCGGTAAGCAGCCAGATAATGAAAAGAATCAGGAATAGTAGATAAAGAGCGATGGAGAAAAATTATGGAAGTCAATGAAAAGATGTTGGAAGAGTTAATAAGAAAGGTTCTTGCAGAACATGTTGGTGGTGCTGCAAACGGTTTTGTAAAGGATGTTGAAGAGAAAAGTGGTGTGTTCTCCATTAAAACTTCAACGGTTAAGCCTGTAAAGTTTGATACCGGCAAAGAGGGAGACAATGTCTACCTTACCGATGTTTTTTCCCTGGAGGAAAGTCCCCGCATGGGTTGCGGAGTGATGGAAATGAAAGAGACCACCTTTGACTGGACATTGAATTATGATGAGGTGGATTATATTATTGATGGAACACTTAAAATTATAATCAATGGAAAAGAGATTGTCGGGAATAAGGGAGATATTATTTTTATTCCAAAGAATACCTCAATACAGTTCAGTACTCCTGACCATGCAAGGTTTATGTATGTGACCTATCCTGCTAACTGGGAAGAACAATAAAAGTGTTGTAACCGCTTATCATTCGGAGAATTGACAGTGAACAGTTACGAAATGTTTAATAAAGCAGGCAGCAAAAGGATTTAACAAGTGACTCAATTTAATGGACGGACAAAAATTTGTTTTGGATGATATATGCACCACAGGAAATCCAAGGATGCCGTCCCGGGCAGATTTACAGAAACTTTTGGAAGAGGCCTATTAATGAAAACAGCAATTGTAGATAAGGTGAAAAATGCCGGTGTTGTAGGAGCTGGCGGAGCTGGTTTTCCAACCCATGTCAAGGTAAATGCAGATGTTGATACAGTGCTTGTAAACGGTGCATCCTGTGAGCCTCTGCTCATGGGTGATCCCTATCTCATGGAAGTTGAAACAGCCAGGATGGTTAAAGGGCTGAACATCATTCTTGACTGCACTGGTGCAAAAAGGGGCATTATCTGCCTTAAGGGAAAACATAAAAAAGCCATGGCTTCCATAATGGAAGCTGTTAAAAATGACACAACAGGCCGCCTTGATTTTTTTGAACTTAAGGATTTCTACCCTGCCGGTGATGAGCATATTCTGGTTCGTGAAGTGCTGGGCAAAACAATCCCTGAAGCAGGTATTCCACTTCAGGTGGGAGTTGTGGTGAGTAATGTGGAGACCCTCTGCAATATTGCCTCGGCCATGGAAGATAAGCCTCTTACCCATCGTTATCTTACTGTAACTGGAGAAGTTGCAACTCCCATGGTTGTCAAGGTGCCGGTGGGTTCCATGGTCTCCCATGTGATTGAATTTGCCGGCGGCCCGGTTATTTCAGATTTCAGGGTGGTTGATGGCGGTCCCATGATGGGTAAAGTTCTTTTAGATATAAATCAGCCTGTAACCAAGACCACAAGCGGCCTTATTGTTCTGTCTGCTGACCATAATGTGGTGGCGGGAAAAATCATGGACCCCAAGGTTGTAAGGCGTATTACCAATACAATCTGTTGTCAGTGTACCCAGTGTACTGATCTCTGCCCGAGAAATTTGCTTGGCCACAGCCTGCATCCCCATAAATTGATGAGAGTCCTGGAATCAGGTGTTATAACCAGTGAAATTGCAAAAGAGGCTCTTCTCTGTTCAGAGTGCGGTATCTGCGAGAAATTTGCCTGTCCCATGATGATCTCTCCAAGAGAGGTTAATGTACAGATAAAGCAAGAGCTGATAAAAAACGGCATTCGTTGGAACGCAACCGGGGACATTCCTGTAAACCATCCCTTCAGAGATACCCGTTATATTCCCACCAAACGTTTAATGCAAAGGCTTAATGTCACTAAATACGATACTCATCCCGATTTTTCTGTTAAAGAGTTTGCGCCAAAATTTGTGAAAATTCCATTGCAGCAGCATATAGGAGCTTGTGCCCTTTGTGTGGTAAAAAAGGGTGATGCTGTTAAAGCCGGAACACTTATTGGAGAGATTCCTGAAAACGCTCTGGGTGCAAGGATACATGCCAGCATTGACGGTGTGGTGGAGGAAATTGCCGGGGGTGTTGTCACAATCAAGGCATAATGTTTTTTATAACCGGCATACCCTAAAGGGCAGAAACTGGCCGGAGCGTGGTCATTCTCATCGACCACAATACCCTAAAGGGCAGAAACCAAAAAATGAAACTCCATGATTTTAAATAGTTCTGCTGAGTTTCATATAACCGGCACGGCCGGAGCGTGGTTTCCGCATCGGCCACAACAAATTTAGAAAGTCTATCATTGCAGTCGTTTGGACGGACTTTCATATAAAAAAAAGAGGTTTAATCAAATGAGTTTTCGATCAATCGGTTGTGTAGAACTTAACAGTATTGCAATGGGGATTTATACGGCTGACGAGATGGTAAAAGCTGCAAGTGTTGAGCTTGTGGCTGCACGCCCCACATGCCCGGGGCGTTATCTTGTAATGGTTGCAGGGGATACAGGTTCTGTTAAGAATTCCGTTGAGACCGGTCGTGGAATAGGGGGTGATCTTGTCATTGACTGGTTTATTCTTCCCAATGTACATGAAGATGTTTTTCCTGCTTTAAGCGGTACAACATCTGTTACTGCAATTGATGCACTTGGAGTTATAGAGACCTATACAACTGCTTCGTCTATTCTTGCGGCTGATGCAGCAGCAAAAGCAGGGTTGACAAATCTTGTTGAAATACGTTTTGCAGCCGGGCTTGCCGGTAAAGCCTTTGTTACCATGACCGGTGACGTAGGTTCTGTTGAAGCCTCTGTTAAAGCAGGTATTGAAGCTGTCAAAGATACCGGCCCTGTCTTGAGTCATGTAGTGATCCCATCGCCAAGTGATGAGCTGAAACAGAAGTTGTTTTAAGAAAAACAGAAAAAGTTTTTTTTGAAAGAGTTAAAAAAATAAGGTTGTTAGCGTTTATGAAAAAAATAATGTTTGTTGGAAAGACCGGTTGCGGCAAGACCACTCTGACCCAGGCAATACAGGGGCAGAATATTTCCTACCGCAAAACCCAGGCCGTAAGTTATTCAGGAGCAGTCGTGGATACACCAGGAGAGTTTGTAGAGAACAGGCGGTTTTATTCAGCCCTGGTGGTATCATCCTATAATTGTGATATTATCGGATTTGTTCAGGACGCAACTACAGTCAATAGTATATTTCCTCCAAAATTTGCATCAATGTTCACCAAAAAAGTGGTCGGTATCATAACCAAGAGTGATTGTGAGGACTGCAATTTTTCCCGTGCAGAAAAATTTCTTAAATGGGCTGGTGCCTGTGAGATTATTCAAACCAGTGCTGTTGAAAACATCGGTATTGATACACTTCAAACCTATTTGGTATAACTGCCATGGGCAGCCCTGGTGGTCTAAGTCTGCACACAACAAATGATGAAAGTTACACTCCTGTTTTGACAGGACTTTCATATAAATATTAAAAGGAACAAAACTCCAGCACGCACCGTCAGCCGTAAATGAGAATGTTTTGTTCTGTGAGGTCTTGACAGAAGGCTGCATGGCGATGTATAAATGGTAAAAAGAACCAAAAAATACAAATATAAGGGCATCCTTTATATTACCTCAAAAGTACTTTACACTCTTTTGGGGAAGACTCTTATTAAATAAGGAGTGTCTCCAGAAAGTGTAAAGTACTTATGAAGGATGCTAGTATAACTGGCACGGCCGGAGCGTGGTTTCCGCATCGGCCACAACAAATTTAAAAAGTCTATCATTGCAGTCGCTTGGACGGACTTTCATATAACCGGCATGGCCGGAGCATGGTCATTCTCATCGGCCACAACAAACAATGAAAGTTTAATCATTATAACCGTTTGGACGGACTTTCATATAAAAGAATGAAGAATTTAATATTAAAAGAGGAGAAAATAATGTTAAAAAATACCGGATTACAAATGAAAATGATCGTCTCTATTTGTTGTGTTGTGCTTGTCTCATACATAATAACTATTTCGTTTATTGCAATAAGTGCTTCAAATATGGCTAAAATCGAGGCCCAGGATAAGGCCCGTGAGATTGCGTATAAGTATGGCAATATTATTAAAAACGATATTGATCATGCAATGGACATTGCAAGAACTGTGGCACACACCTTTGAGGGGCTTAAAACCAAAGGTAATGTTCCGCAACGTGCCGATTTAAATGAAATTTTAAAGCATGTTTTAAAAAAAGAACCTGATATCATTGCCATTGATACCTGTTGGGAGCCAAATGCCCTTGATGGAAAAGACAACGAATATAAGGATCATAAAGGGCATGATAAGAGCGGCCGGTTTGTTCCATATTGGCACAGGGGCAGCGGTCAGATAGAGGTTGAACCCCTTGTGAATTTTGACAGTGAAGAGTGGTATCAGATACCAAAGCAGACAGGCAAAGAAATTGTCACAAATCCTTATGTTTATCCTGTGGGGGGCAGGGACGTGCTCATGGCAACTATTGTTGCTCCCATAAAGCAAAATAATCAATTTCTGGGGATGGTTGCAGTTGATATTTCCCTTGAAACATTTTCAGATATGATTGCAGAAATCAAACCCTTTGAAACAGGATATGGGTATCTTCTTGCAAATAACGGATATATAGTTGCTCATCCTCTATCTGATATTGTGGGTAAGAATGTAAAGGATCTTGCATCTGTAGATGACAAAAAATCGTTAATGGATGCTGTGAAGAATGGTCATTATTTTTCCAGAGTAGTAAAGTCAGCCTTTGATGGAAAATCTTCTTACCAGATAGCTGTTCCTGTATTTATTGGCAAAACCGCTACTCCGTGGAGTATGGCTGTTGCTGTTCCAATGGAAAAAATTCTTGCCGGTGCCCATAGACTTAGAAATATAAGTATCTCCATAGGTGTTGCAGCCATGCTGATTCTTATTGGTATTGTCTGGTTTATAACAAAACAGATTATTATTACCCCGATTAATTCCGTTGTAGCAGGTCTTAAGGATGTGGCAGAAGGGGAGGGAGATCTTACCATGAGACTTCCTGTTGCAAGTAGTGATGAGATTGGTAATCTGTCTAATCACTTTAATACTTTTATGGAAAAACTCCAGGAAATAATCAAAAAACTGGCTGAAAATACAATAGCTGTTGATAATTCATCCACAGGTTTGTTAGAGGTGGCAGGGGAACTATCTTCAAACGCTTTAGTCAGCTCTGAAAAATCTGCAACAGTGTCGTCTGCTGCAGAAGAGGTCTCTTCCAATATTTTGTCTGTTGTGTCAGCCATGGAGCAGGCTTCGTCAAATACCAGTATGGTGGCAGCAGCAGCTGAAGAGATGAGTTCAACTATAAATGAAATTGCCGGGAATTCGGGACAGGCAAGGCAGATATCTGATTCTGCTGTTGCCTATGCAAAAAATACATCAGATAAAATGAAAGAGCTTGGTAAGGCTGCACATGATATTGGTAATGTAACTGCAGCCATAGCCGAAATTTCAGAGCAGACAAATCTTTTAGCTTTAAACGCAACCATTGAGGCAGCACGTGCAGGCGAAGCAGGTAAGGGCTTTGCAGTTGTAGCCGAAGAGATCAAAGCTTTGGCACAACAGACAGCATCGGCAACAAACGATATCAGGGGGAAAATAGCCGGTATTCAGTCTGCTACCAATGATTCAATAGATGAAATTGGTAAGATTACAGGGATTATAACAGATGTGAATGAAATAGTTGGAACCATTGCAGCGGCTGTTGAAGAGCAGTCCTCGGCAACCGCTGAAATAGCAGAGAATATTAACCAGACTTCCAAAGGCATTCAGGGAGCAAACGAAAATATAAATTCCAGTAACACTGCCATCGCAAATATTTCCAAAGAGATTGAAGATGTTAAAACAACAGCAACAGAGATAACAGAAAGCAGTAAAAAAGTGCATAACGATGCAGGTGAACTTGCCCGTCTTGCCAATGTGTTGAAAGAAATAGTAGATACGTTTAAAATATAACCGGCATGGCCGGAGTCAGGTTTTTGTTATCAAGATTATTGTTTATGTTAACAACTCAACTTTCTGGCCTTAATTTTACCGGTTAACAAAAAAAGGGGGACAGACCACGTTTTTGTTCGGTTCATCACATGAGGCCATGCATAAGGATATTCTATTCTTAAATCCGATGATGGCGTTGCCAAAGTTATTTCAACAAATCCGGGGACACCGTACCTGTTTATTTTTTAAAAAATAACAGATTCCTGCAAAGAATAGGGGCAGGACAGGAACTGGCGGTATGGAAAACATGGAACAATTATCTCTTTTTATTGACAAAAGGTGGGAAGCCATTTATTTTATAAAA
>JAYEHB010000268.1:0-8171 GCA_034659375.1 Thermodesulfobacteriota bacterium | reverse complement strand
ACCCATCATGGTATTTTCAATAAAATCTGTTTTTAAAGGCTTGCCTTCAAATTCATGTACAAGGTACAAAGGTCCCTGTTTTGTCTTTTCATTATCAACATGAATGGATGGAGGATGGTAAAGGGTATCTATTATCATATCCCTGTAGTCGCCGGCCTTTTTTGATTTTACATAGTATTCCCAGGACATTCTGGTTCTATTAATTCTCTTGCCTGAAACAAAAAGCTTATGTTTGTTCACAAAATCCTGATCAATATACTGATTGATAAATGTAAAATCACACAGTTTCTCCCTTACGGCAAAAATCAGATCCATGCCTCGGCCCCTGGATGAAACATTATCAAATTTTTTCCTCTTAACTTCATCAAAAAGAGAGAGATACTGCCATGAATAACATCCCCTGTCTCCCATATCCTTTATATGATATAAAAGACGCATGCCAAGAGCATAAGGGTTCAGACCAACTTTGGGCATGGCTGTCACACCGGCATTTATCTTGGCAAAGTCAGCCTCATGTCCCTTTATTCTGTCATCTTCCATAAAAAGGGTCTCATGCCAGAAACTTGCCCATCCTTCATTAATAATCTTTGTCCTTATCTGGGGCTGAAAAAAAAGGGATGTATTTCTCACAATCTCCATAACTGATTTTATCCACTGATTCTCCTCTTTTTTTAATAATGAGGAGTGCTTTATAATGTACTCAATTACATCAAGATGATTTCTCTCCTTTTTATCAAGTTTTTTCTTATAAAGTGCTTCAAACTCAGGATACTTTACAATGACATCTATAAAAAAAAGATCTTCATTAAAATCTTTTTTCTCTTTTTTTAATTTATTATACCTCTCGATCTCCTTTAAATAGTCATTCTGCTGAACCTTTTTTTCCTGTTGAAGAAAAATATCAAAATAATAATCAATCCTGCCAAGTTTTCTATTTTCTTTAGAGCGTATCTCAAAAGCCACCTGGTTGTGATACCCTGTGATATTATCAATGCCCCGGACAAATTCTATAACATAATCAACCCATCGTCCCTTTTCTGAACGATACTTTGCAATGACACGTTTGTCAGCAAGAGCCTGTCCTGTAAAATCATAATTCCAGGTATGGCAGAAAAAAAGATTGTTCTGGAAAAAATCTATATGACCCAGAACATGATAAAAAATCATCACATTAAGCCAGTCAGGATTATTATCATTATAAAAAGATATGGCAGGTCTTGTATTGATAACTGTTTCATAGGGATTTCCAGGATAGAGTTCATACTTCCCTTTTCCTGATAAAACCCTTACGTCATGAACCCAGTAATCATAAAGCGTTGGAATCATCACCTTTGGAGAGAGTTCTATCATATCCCTGTTTGTAACAATATACTCCAATGTCTCATCATCAAACTTAAGACCTGCATCCCGGGCTCTTTTTTTACACCCTTCCATAATTTTTTTTGCATGCTGATCAAGAAGTTCCATATTTTTATCTCTTTTTTTGTAAATATTTGGCTTACGTGTGACCTTCAGGTTTATATGAAAGTCCTGGCAAACCAGGAGTGTAACTTTCATCATTTGTTGTGTGCAGACTTAGACCACCAAGGCTGCCCGTGGCAGTTATAATGTAAATGTTTGGCCAGTGCCCCATATTCGCCTGTTTGGGACTGCGTAGCATACTAATGTTATGTGAGCAGGCCAAAACAGGCGAAGATTGGATGCTGACCGAATATTTACGAAATAAGCGTTTTTATTCCCTGTATAATCCTTGCATCATCTGCATCTTCACTAAGAACATCCATTTTGATGTAATCCTTGTATTTTTCAAGAAGCCCTGATCCTCTTATATATTTTTCAACCTCACTCTGTTTAGATCCGGAATAGGCGTGCGTTGCAATTGTAATACCTATCCTTGCTGTATATTCAAGCATTTTTTTCAACTCTGCCAAAGTCTCTTTACCATCTGTATCCCAGTCATCGCCATCTGTGCCGTGGAATACATAGATATTATAATCCCTGGCAAGACTCTCTTTTTCAACTATCTCATTAACCAGTCTAAAAGCCGCAGCAACTTTTGTACCTCCGGCAACCTTGTAGGAGTAATATTTATAAAAATCTGCAACTTCCTTTGCCTCTGTGTCATGTAAAATAAATCTTGTTTCAACCTGTTTCTCATATTGATAAAGAAGCCAGGAATATATCATTACATGCTGGGATACAACAGTCTGGGTTGGCTTTCCTCCCATGGAACCGGAATAATCCCTTAGAAAAAAAATCAATGCCTGGGATTCATAAGCCTTTTCTCTTGAAAGTATCCTGTAAATCATATCCGAGGGAGAGATGAGAAAACTCGTTGTATCAATATCACTGACATCAGGAATCCTGCCAAGGCTTATATTGGTTTCAACTATTTTTTTCAAAGTGGCCTTTTTATCCAGAATCTGGCCAAAACCCCTGTTTTTGTCTGTCATTTCATAAACATACCTGGCAAGGGTACGCTTCTTACCCTTGTCCTGGAGATTGGGAAGTTCAAAATCTTCGGAAAGTACCTTGCCGAGATCATAGGCATTGGATTCAAATTCATGTTCGCCGCCTGTTCCTTCACCAGGACCCTCACCATCTCCCTCTCCTTCACCTTCTTCTTCAGACGGGCGGATGGGCTCTTCTCCTATCACTTCGCCCTCTTCGCCCTCTCCTGTTCCACCAGTTGGTTCGCCTTCCCCACTCTCCTGGTCAAAGGAAATTTCATCATGGACAAATTTTTCTTCAACTGTGGTGGGAACCACAATAATCCTATCCCTGCCTCCCTGTCCAGGTCTTACAATACGGCCTATACGAATTTTTTTCTTAAATCCGTCCTCTTCCCTTTGCTTGTCCTTTTCCAGAAGTTCATCCAGGGTTATCATTATTTATCATCCTCCTGACTACAGAAATACTCTATGGTTTTTTGAGCACAGGTATTACAATAACCAAGCTTTTCAGTCATCGTACTGATCATTCTGTCATGGAGTTTCTGGTTCTCCTCATTGGTTCTGTTGGCAAGAGCCCCCACCAGACTTCCTGCACCTGCAATATCTGATTTTAATCTTACATCTGTTATTGCCTTGACAAGCTCCAGGTTATCCATGAAATCATAATCAGGCTCCACAGAGATCTTCTGACCATATATTTTTCTTATGGTATTTCTGAATGATGCTCTCTGCTCCTCTGTTTTAAGGCCCAGTCTCTCCTCAACATTCTTAATATATCGTTCATCTATTTTCATGGCTCGCAATTCACCTGTCTGGGGGTCCTTGTACTTCCACATCATATCAGGACCCAGATGTTCCGCATCTATACCTATGATCATGTTGATATAGTTCATTACATCTTTTTTAATTGCCAGGGGCTCATCCATATAAGCATTGAACATCTCTGTCATGATTTTTTCACGGTAAAGCCCCCGGGCGGTTTTAAGATCATCCATGAACTTTGTTCTATCTCCCGGCTCTGTAACATAATCCAGGACCACTTTTTCCAGAGTTTTAAAAATATCCAGGGCAAACATGCATTTACCCTCATTGGTTTCCGAACTCTCAAGAAGAAGCTGAAAGGCTCTGCCAAGATTCCTCTGTCCAAGTCCTTTCTGACCAAACCGCTTTGTAACGTCTATCTCCTGATTAAGGGTATCTATGAGTTCTGCCAGGGTTTTCAGACTCTTTTCTCCTGCTACTTCACCGGCAGCAAGTTTCATTGTCTCTACAGGGGTCAATTTTTCAGATTTGGCAAGTCTTGTAAGAACAACACCCACAGAGGCAGCATAATTTAAATTGGGATCCTGGTGAAGCGTTTCACGATTTATAGTACTCTTAACATCGGTTCCAATGGCATAACAGGTAAGTTCATCCTGAAGCTTATAATCAGTATTATGGGCAACATAGGAGATACGGCACCTGTCAATTATGGGAGCTTCCTCCTTTTCAGCGAGAAATGAGTTAAACTCTGAATTGTTGCTTGTGGCAATGATCAGGGTATCAATGGGCCATTTAAAACCGTCAATTTCAATGGTTCTGTTCTGGATAACTCCAAGATAGACTTGAACCAGATCTTTTTTATTTTTGTAAATCTCATCACTGAAATGGATACCGCCCCCGGCAACCCTGGCAAGGGCTCCCCTTCTTAAATCAAACCTGTATGGGTTATTGGTATCTGTTATGTGGAGCAGTCTCTGTATGGATTCTTCACCAAGCAGATCAACAGCAGAAGATGTAATCTTGTCCTTTGCAGGATATTTTCCTGTTATGGTTCCAAGACTTTCTATCAACGGCACAGGAACAATCTCCACCATGGAGAGCATTTTATCAATATCATTATCAGCATACTCCCTGATCTGACTCCAGATATATCCTGAACAGGCTCCCATGGGGCGATATTTTTCATAAAGGTTTTCTATCTCTTTTTCTGAAAAATTAAATGCCTTTGCAAAATACTCTTTTGTCTGATTCTTTGTTTCACAAAGCCCCATGGCAAGAATCATGGGATCTTCATAGGTCTGGGATTCAATGGTTTTAATCCTGCCGTAACCCTCAAGCTTATCAAGATCTATAAACCTGAATGTATATTTTCGATTCTCTTTTTTTGAAAGAAATTCCCTGTACTCATTGCAGAGATACTCCACAAAAAATGTCTTTCCGTTTCCAGGTTCTCCAACAAGCACATAGGCCATCTCCCTGGAAGAACCTCCCTCAGATGCATCCTTTACAAAGGAAACAAAACTGTTGATTTCATCGTACATGCCGACAAGATGCTTTTTACCTTTACTGAACAGATCAAAACGATAGGTACTTGTTCCCTTAACTGTAATCTTTTCAACGCCTGCTTCAAGGATCATCTTTGTGACACCCTGAAATGCATCCTCAAAGGTTCTCTTCCCCTTTTTAACAGCATCAATATGATTCATAAGAGACTTTGGATCTTTCTTATCGCCCATTGTTACCTCCTGTAAATAAAATCTGAAGCTTAATTTTTTTTGTGTTGCTGCAAACAAATCTGCACATTATCTTAAATAAAGTGCCCGGTCGAAATTTACATCTTAAAAAAAGAGTATCAACTGAATTTCGCTGTGTCAAACAAATAAATACAAAAAAATACGGCATCCTTCATATCAGCATAAAAGTACTTTACACTTTTTCAGTAAAACCACCTTTAAATTAAGGAATGGTTTCAGAAAGTGTAAAGTACTTATGAAGGATGCCAAAAATACAAACGTAAATATCAGGCTATCCACTTTCAGAATGTTTACCTGTAAACCCCCTCCTTAATTTTGATTATACTCTTGACTTATAATAATATGGCCGGTACTCTAATTTGGGTAAGCCAAAAATTAAAGTAGTAATTTTTAAACTCAAAGCAGTAGTGCAGTAGTTTTTAACCAAAAAAAAATTTAAGGAGATTAAAATAAAAACTTTAAAAAAAATCGTCGTCAAAAAAAAAGGGGGGGGGGACAGATTTAATTCTGCCCCCCTTGGCATGGGAGTATAAAATGGCAAAATACAGACCATTAAAGGCTTGAAATGAAAAATCTGCTCAACCCTGAATCAATCGCTGTGATCGGTGCTTCTGACAAGCCTGATAAAATAGGCTCCATAATTCTAAAAGCTCTTTTAAAATACAACAAACCACTCTACCCGGTTCACCACAGCCATGGACAGATCTTTGGCATTAAAACATTTCCTGACATTAAAAGTCTGCCAAAAAACACTTCCCTTGCAGTCATTGCCACAGGTGCAGAAAAAGCAGTGGCTGCTGCAGAAGAGTGTGCAAAAAACGGAATAAAAATGCTTATTATAGTTGCCGGCGGCTTTGGAGAGACAGATACACCTGGCAAACTTCTTGAAAAAAAACTTAAAAAAATCTGTAAGAAGTATAAGACAAGAATCCTTGGCCCCAATACCCTTGGAATCTTCCAGCCCCCGGAAAATTTTGACACGATCTTTGTTGAACATGGGGACAGATCCCTGGCAGCAGGCGGAGGAACAGCCTTTATTTCCCAGAGCGGTTCTGTGGGAGTGGAGGCTTTAGGACTTGCAGGTAATACAGGATTTGGGCTTAGAGGATTTGTCGGGCTTGGAAACAAATGTGATCTTGATGAACTGGATTTTCTGCTCCACTATGCAAAAGATAAAGCAGCCACCTGCCTGGCCTTTTATCTGGAAAATATCACAAGGGCCAGAGAATTTATGATACAGGCAAAAAAAGTTTCAAAAATAAAGCCTGTGGTGGTTTTAAAAGCAGGAACAACAGAGGCCGGGGCTGTTGCGGCATCTTCCCATACAGGTCGTCTGGCAGGTTCAGACAGAGTTGTAAATGGTGCGTTCCGGCAGTTTGGCATTCAAAGGGTTTTTGATGATGAAGAGTTGTGTGATGCTGCAAAAACTCTCGCAACCCTGGTGCCGGCTAAGGGTAACCAAGTGGCCTTGCTCTCTCCTGCCGGAGGATACGGGGTTATGGGTGCAGATTATGTGGAATCTTCTTTTCAGGGGCCAGGTTTAAAAATGGCTGAGCTTGAAAAAGAGACCATGGACAAACTCCAGAAGACCACATTTTCTTTTGCATCCTGTTCCAATCCAGTTGACGTAACAGCCAGTGCCACTGATGAAATCATGGGCAGTGCCCTTGAATATCTGATCCTTGATAAAAATGTGGATATTATTATCTGCACAGCTTTTTTTGCACCTCCTGCAATAACAGATAATCTTGTTAATGTAATTGCATCAAAGGTAAAGGCATCCGCCAAACCTGTAATTGTCTTTACCCAGTATGGTCCATTTACAAACAGATACCTTCTGAAATTTCACAAACAAGGTGTAACTGGTTTTCCTTCCATTTCAAGAGCAGTTCGTGCAGCTCGGTTTTTATATGAGAGATCACTGATTCTTAATGATTTACAAAATGAAAAACCAAAAGGCCTGGAACCAGATACCATAGAAACTGAAAATTGGCTGACAAGCCTTAAAAAACCAGGATTACCTGATGAATTTGAGGCAAAACAATTCTTAAGGCTCTTTGGAATATCTGTTCCAGATTCAATTCGAATCAGCCCTGGTGAAAAAGTTCCTGCCGTGGATGTTAATCCTCCCTTTGCTGTAAAAGTGTGCAGCCCTGAGATTCTTCACAAAACCGAGGAACAGGGAGTAATGCTGAACATCAAAAGCTCTGAAATTAACAAAGCTGTTAATTTAATGCAGCTAAGATTTCCTGAAAAGGATATTCTCTTAGAAGAGCAGATTTTTTTTAAGGAAAACGAATTTATTGTGGGAGCCATTAATGACCCTGACTACGGAATTGCTGTCATGGCAGGTGCAGGCGGAATACTGACAGAACTATACAGAGATGCTGCATTCAGACTGGCACCATGCAGCGAACAAGAGGCTGATGCCATGCTTGACGAACTTTATGCTGCTCCTCTATTTCGTGGATACAGAGGAATCAATCTTGACAAAAGTATGCTTGCAAGGATAGTATCCATTGCAGGCAATGCAAGTTTAAGCCTTGGGGAAAAATTCAGCCAGCTGGATATTAATCCCATTGTATTTTCACAAAAAGGATGGATTGCCCTGGATGTAAAAATTATACTTCGCCAATGACTTTGAAAAGGAAAAAAACAGATCATGTCTGCAAATGATTTCATGACAATAACAGATTTTGCAAGAGAACTTAATGTGGCTGAATCAAGTGTAAAATTCTGGTTCAGCAGATTCTCAAGATACCTTCCAGATGCAATTGACAATGAAAAAGAACTTTATAAAAAAGAATCTCTGAAGGATCTGCTCTTTATTGCAGAAAAAATTCATTCCGGCGTGATGCCGACAGAAATTGAGAATCAACTTGAACAGGAAAATATTCAATCATCTAAAAACTATTCTACAACAGATAAAACAGAACAAAACAGTTTAAACTTTCTCACACCGTTCCTTGAAAAAATATTATTACAACAGGAAAGAATTGCAGCCGCCCACGAACAGAGAGCTGAAACTGAAGAGAGAAAGGCATATGCCATTGAAAAAAGGGCCGAGGCTGAATCAAAAAAAGCAATGGCAATGAACAACATTGCAAACGCCCTGCAAAACATGAAGCATGAAGTATTTCCAGGTTCTGCAGCCGGAAATCTTATCAATGAAGCAGCAATTGCAATTGAGGATGTTTCAGAA
>JAYEHB010000267.1:0-8231 GCA_034659375.1 Thermodesulfobacteriota bacterium | reverse complement strand
CTATATTTTTATGTTTGTAGCTTACTGAAAATTTTTCAAGGGCTGAACCTGTATCATGTTGTGTCTCATATGATGCCAGGGTTCCCAGGTTTCTATCCCATTTGGTTTCAGTTGTTGTGCCTTTTTCACTTACCATATGTGACGTTTTATTGCCTGAACCGGTAAATTTAAATTCTTCTGTTTTTCCGCCGTATTTATATTCAACAGAATTGCATTTGTGATTCACTTCAAGACTGTCATGCTGTGTGGCATAGTCGTATGATGCCCCTTTGATATTTTTTGTTACCCAGACGTTTTCTCCATGATTAGGATTCTGATCCAGATGTTCAATAGTGCCATAGTTTGGACCTCCTGATTCTGCCTTATCATAATCGAGTTCATCATTATTAAGTTTGGCTTCAATGCCGTCTTCAGACTGTTTCATATGATTTTCTTCATAAGAGTTGCCCAGATTGTAATTCCAGTATCCTCCAAAATCATAGATATTACCTTCCTGGGTATTTACTGTATCAAGGGAAGAGACATGGACATGGGCATTTTTAAAAACATCATCGTGGAAATTGGTTTGAGGATTAGATGGGGCATGCCTGTTTAACATACCTGTGGGCTTATATGATCCAGTGGACGAATCAAATTTATCAAGCAAATCATCTATCTTTGGTTCTGCCCCGCCTGCCAGAGAACTTGGAGGGTTTTTTGCGTGATATTCACCATATCTGTTTTGAGCCTCTCTCCAATAGTTTCCTGAAGACGACATATAAATATGCTCATTATTGTGTGCGTCTTCAAGCTCAATAAAATTACATGATGCTGCACCAACAGAGCTTCTCCCTGTTTGTATAATAGATTTTGTCTGATTCCCATCTGTAACCGGACTTGTTGTCTCAGGGTTTGGCATTGCCCCTGCAATTACTGGTCTGTCAGGATTTCCGTCAATAAATGTTAAAAGGACTTCCGTGCCTTTGTGCAACGGGAAATGCATGCCCCGGTTCTGGCCTGCCGAGGGCTGCATCATCCGAAAAAAGGCAGATGCCTTACCGCCGAATCGGCCGCTCCTGTCAAAGGGAAGAATAACTTTATATCGTCCAAGTTCATCTAATTCAGCATGTTCACCACGTCCCGCTGCATCAATTTTTGCATTTATTGAACCTGATATTTTTGGTTTTTCACTTAAATGCTCTGCCCTAAACTGCTCATCAGAATATATGGCAGTAAACGTATTTGAATAGAACATCTGCTCATCTTTGGGTGTAACGGCATCGCTTAAGCCTGATATGAGGTAGCCTGTCTGATGTCCTTCGTGGGTAACATCGCTTACCAGGTATTTTCTATTATATACTTTTTTGTAATGATCTTTTAAATCGAAGGTAAATCCGGGAACAATATAGGGCACAGAACCCTCTCCGTAAAAAACTGATTTTCTGCATAAAAGTGCATCAGCCCTTATTTGAGCAAGCCTGTTCCCTTCCTCAACAGTATCAAAATGAACGCCGTAAACATAATTTTCCCCCCTGCCGTTTTCATCAACATCGGCAATACCTTCAACGGCCTGGGATGGCTTTAGATAATTATAGTCTTTTAAACGAACTTTCTGCGGCAACATACTATGGCGGCAGACAAAATTTTTAATCACCTCTTTGGTGTGCAGGGAATCCAGCCCTGATACCGGGGTATAAAGAAGATCCTTTCCTAACAAAAGATCTTCATGTCTGGTTTTATCATCGGTAAAGATTATTTTCTCACCACCTGGAGTTTGTTCAAAGAAATAGTATAACCCTTCCCGTTCTGCCCACCTGGAGATAAAATTAAAATGGGATTCATCATATTGGCATACATATTCAACAGTCGGGTATGTCTTAGTTAAATCAAATGAAAAATCGAGTCCTGAATGAAGTCCTCCGTCTTTTAAAGCGCTTTCCATAATATCAGGGACAGACAGGTCCAGAAATACCTGATTGTGATGCGTCAGAGAAAGCCACCACAGTTTTGGTGTAAGAATTGCCGAGAAAAAATAATACCCGTGAAACTCCTGTGTTTCTTCAAACTGCATCAATATCCCGTTAAATTTTACATCCTCTTCCTGATCCCGATGGATTGCAAAGACAGCAGGATTTTGCAGGACATCAAGGGGATTAAAATCAGATTTCTCAGATACCAATAATATTTCAAAGCTATAGGGTTTGGATATAGCTTCAAAACCTTTGAAACTGACAACAGTGAATGTTTCTGTATCCATTCCTTTGGATTCAAAAGAATATTTCTTTTTGGTTAACAATGACATTGTTTTATCCCATTTATGTTAATAATTTTACCTGATCTTTTTTTGTAACAAGTTATACTAAATTTAACAAATGAAAATCTGCCTCACTATCCTCATCAGGCATTTGCCCAAATAAAATATTACCCGGAATATCAGTAAACTTTACATAATAAGAAAGGGTTTCATCTATTGTATTTTTAACAGCCCACGCAGAGTATTCATCATTGTTCAACTCAAGCTTGAGTCCCTGCATCTGATATTCCAGAACAGTTTTTAAGGGCAGAGAACCTGATTTACCCACACCATGGGCATTTATTTCAGACTTTAATCCCCCTGCAAGAACTCCATCCCATATATCACCCTTAGCCGGACCAAATTCAAACCAGATTCCATAACTCTGGCTGGCATGAATATCAATCCTGTATTCATTTGAAATCTTTTTAACAGGGGTATTTGCCCGGGCAGTAATCTTGGCACCAAGGGATTTATTATTTGAATCTATTATTTCACAGCCTTTTAAGGGTGTTGGAAGATTTGCTGTTTTTATTGTATCATCGGAACATAGAAAAATTATTGGAAAACCTGTTCCTTTTTTATTCTGTACTGAGATGCACAAAAGAGCAAGACCATATCTCACAGAATCGGATTCAAGATCTTTTTGTCTGCCTGATATAATCCACAAACCAGTCTCTTTGGCAATAATATTTTCCAATGGTGCCTGCCATGCCATTTTTTTTAAATCATCCACCCAGAAATGCCCGTCTGGAGCAAGACCATACTTTTTAACAAGTTGCAGCAATCCTGTAATTTGATCCTTATCCTTAGAGAGTGATGTTATCCATACTTTTTTCTGCATATAAACCCCTTTAGTGCCTTATTCCTCAGTTTCTGTTAAAAAAACAAGAAAATGAGGAATGGCAACTGGGTTGCGGGTTTCCCGCGTTAGTTTCTTAATTCTTATTTTCGTGTTTTTTTGGCAAAAAAATTAATAACCTGAAGGTCACACGTAAATCCGTTTGCGTGTGACCTTTAGGTTAGGTTCTGGCTTGTCCAGGTTAGGTCAAAAAGACAAAGCCAATGTGATTTGAAATTGACTTTGCATCTACGACCCCAATTTGCTTTGCCTGTTTGACCCAATATTAATCGGCAAATTCAATTTTAAACTCCTCATTATCATCCATATCAAGAAAAATCTGGGAAGGCATATCACCCGTACTCATCTTGATTAGAATCTCTCTGGAAATTTTTGGGAAAATATTTGCATTAATAATATAATCAATATTTCTGGCGCCTGTTTCAACCTCTGTGCATCTTACTGTTATCTGATCCGTTACCTTGTCTGAGTAGGTTAAAGTAATTTTGTTATTATTCATGAGCGTGTTTTTTATCTTTTCAAGCTTTAATTTTACAATAAGAGACATGGCATCTGATTTAAGGCTGATAAAGGGAAGCACACTCATTCTTGCAAGCAGAGCAGGTTTAAAATACTCTGACAGAATTGGTCTTATGGCAGATGTTACAGCATCAATTGATATCTCATCTTCATCAGCTGTCATCTCCTGGATAATGTCGGTGGCAAGATTGCTGGTTAATATTATGACAGTGTTTTTAAAATTTATCTCCTTGCCTTCACCGTCAGTAAGAACACCTTTATCAAACACCTGGTAAAACAGATTTGAAACATCTGGGTGGGCTTTTTCAACTTCATCAAGAAGAACAACGGAATATGGTTTCTGTCTTACTGCTTCTGTGAGCATTCCACCCTCTCCAAAACCAACATAACCAGGAGGAGAACCAATGAGACGGCTCACAGTGTGGCTTTCCTGAAATTCACTCATATTTATGGTAATACTGTTTTTTTCACTTCCAAAAAGAATATCTGCAATGGCAAGCCCTGTCTCTGTTTTCCCCACTCCGCTGGGACCTGCCAGAAGAAATACTCCCATGGGCTGATCAGGATTTTTAATACCTGATTTGGAAGCTCTTATCACCTCGGCAATGGCAGCAAGCGCATGATCCTGTCCCTTGACACGCTCATTGAGCTTTTTTTCAAAATTTATTATATTTTCTGCCTCATCCTTCACCATTTTCCCAAGGGGTATGCCTGTCCAGTCAGAAACAACCTTTGCAATAACATCAGGGTTGACCTCAAGCTCCATAAGGGGATTATCTCCCTGGAGTTTTGCCAGGGCAGAATCAGCGTCATTGAGTCTGAGTTTAAGATCATCTATTGTTTCACTCTCGTTTTTGTCAGTCTCCAGAAGCTCTTTTCTAAGTTCAAGAATCTTTTGGGCTGCCTCTTTTTCATTCTGCCAGTTTTCCATAATCTCATCTGCTTCAGCTTGAAATTCTGAAATATTTTTAATAATTTCATCATATATATCAGAATCAACATACATATTGTTATCTCTGTCCCGTTCCATGGCAGATTTTGTTCTTTCAAAGGCCTGGATTGACCGTTCTTTATCTTCCAGTACAGGAGGTTTAGTTGACAGATTTATTTTAACCCTGGCGCATCCTGTATCAAGAAGGTCAATTGCTTTGTCAGGAAGAAATCTGCCGGTAATATAACGGTCTGAAAATTCAGCTGCTGCCTTTACCGCTCCCTCTGTTATAATTACCCCATGTGAATCTTCATACCCAGGCTTTAGTCCCCTTAAAATCAGTTCAGTATCAGCAACACCTGGTTCATCAAGTTTAATGGGCTGAAATCTTCTTGCAAGAGCTGGATCTTTTTCAAAATATTTTTTATACTCGCTCCAGGTTGTTGCTGCCACAGTGCGCAGTTCTCCCCTTGCAAGGGCAGGTTTCAACAGGTTAGCTGCATCCCCGCCCCCGGCACTTCCTCCTGCACCAATCAAGGTATGGGCTTCATCAATAAACAGAATAACCGGGGACTCAAAAGACTTGATTTCATTTATTACACCTTTAAGCCTGTTTTCAAATTCACCTTTCATTCCGGCTCCAGCTTCAAGCAGGCCCATATCAAGTTCCAGCAGAGTTACATTTTTCAGTACATCAGGAACATCATCCTGGGTTATTCTCAAGGCAAGTCCTTCAACAACAGCTGTCTTTCCAACCCCTGGTTCTCCAACACATATGGGGTTGTTTTTTCTCCTTCTTGCAAGGACATCTATCATCTGGCGGATCTCCTTATCCCTTCCAAAAACAGGATCAATCCCGCCCTGCTCGGCTTTGTTTGTAAAATTGTTGCAAAACCGGTTGATAAAACCCTCTCCTCCTTTGGAAGGTACGGCACCAGCTCCAGCTATTGCTTTTTCCTTTGTGGTCATATTCTCAACAGAACCTTTAGTTATTGCAAAAAATTGCTCAAGCAGGGTATCTCTGTTTATTTTTTTTAAAAGATCTGCATAATTTCCTGTTATATAGGAAAGTGGTCTGGATAAAACAGCAAGCAGAACTGCACCTGATCTTATTTTTCTCTCTTCAAGTTCAATGGATGAGATCATCCAGCCG
Organism: Thermodesulfobacteriota bacterium; assembly: GCA_034659375.1. Classification (GTDB taxonomy): domain Bacteria; phylum Desulfobacterota; class Desulfobacteria; order Desulfobacterales; family Desulfobacteraceae; genus DATFJZ01. The sequence continues at coordinate 2,494 of JAYEHB010000267.1, read as the reverse complement.
TCCTGGAAAAGATCAAGCAGTCTTGGAGAAAAAACAGGTTTACCGGAGTTACCGGTTTTAAACTCTTCTAATGCTGCCTCAATTTTTTTCTGCACAGCACCGGGCTCAATTTCAAATTTTTGAAAAATAAGAGAGAGATCAGATCTTGAATCCTCCAGCAGTTTAAGCAGAAAATGTTCAACAGACACCTCGTAATGTGTTCTTGAAACGCATAAACCAGCCCCGCCCTGTAATGTGTTTGTACAAAAATCATTTAAATGGATAAGCAGAGATTTTGTATCAACATTTACCATTTTTCTCCTCCTTATTTCATAATTTTTTCAAACTTGTTGATTTTTTTTCACAGCCACGGCGTGGCGGTGGATAACCATGCTCCGGCCAGTTTCTGCCCTTCAGGGTATGCTGGTTAACTTAAAAACGATTTAACTTTGTCAGGAGCCTGATTTTCAGAAAAAAGCCAGGTGTTCCATCCAAGGTTTGACCATTTTTCATTACCGGGCTGTGCTGTTTCAACATTTTTGCTGCTAAGTTCAATTACAAGCTCCCATTTAAGGGGCTGATCAACATAAAATTCAACCATCTGCTTTAATTCCAGAAAAAGAGTCTGATCCGGAAGAAAAGAGTGGAGGTTATCAGCATTGGCATCAAGAATCTCTATTTGAAATTTACCTGAAATATCAATAATTTCTTTACCTATCACAGCATCAGTTCCAAGAGTGCAGCATGATAATCCCATAAGGGAATGCTGATCAGAGGGTATCAAGACTTTCCGTGAAACACATTGAACAATACTTATCTGATCTCTTAAATTAAAGCCATCTGAAATCATTGATTCCAACCCTTCGGCTGAACGGGGAAACTGGATTGTCAGTCCTATATATCTGAAATACTTTTCAATATTAAATATTTTTTTTCTTAATTCACTATCTTCAAGACCCATCAAAGAATAAAGCATATTGATGGTTTTTTGATCATTTTCCTCACATATCTTGTAAAAAAGTCTGTATTTACTCCAGATTTTAAAAAAAAGCGGATATATCCTGTAATTTATTATATCAAGAAAATCACGCTTTATTGATTTTTCTTCATTAAACTCGTCAATGAGATCTTCAGTATAAAATGTGGGAAGAGGAGATGATGTACCATATAAACCAAGAAAAGTTGCTGTAACCAGATATTTTAAAGGTTCTTCCTGAATTTTTTCTATCTCTGTGATATCAGTTCCAGGAAATCTCAAAGAGAGTTCCGGTCTGATCCGTATATATTTTTCCAGCAACTCATCATCATTTATATCATCGTCTCCCTGTTTTTGAGAGATATGATGTATTAAAAGCCTTACTGCCTGAACAAAAGAAAATACAGAACTCTGTTCAACCAGTTTGTCAGTTATTACAATTTTGTGCTTCCCATTCTTGCCTTCCATGAAAAGAATTCTCCTGAAACAGTTTCAGTAAGACTGAACCTGGTATAACTGTTTATGCTGCTGTATCTGCTGAAAAATTCATCCATAACAGAGCCAAAAACAACAACATCCCCCATGGATGCAAAATTATCGCTGTTGACTGCCATTGAAATTTTCTGCCCCCGGACAACCATACCCCTTATCAACCTGTCCTCAGGTTCAATTTTTAAGCCGGATATCCCCTGTATCCGTTTAAGATTTGCTGAGACTTTGACCTTGTCTCTGCTGTCAGGGAAAATATAGAGCTGCAGAATTTTTTTAAAACTCTCTGTATCAGTTAAAGAGAGAAGATTCAAAGCGGTGTGAGACACCATTCTCCACAGTGTATCTCCCTCCAGGGGTGGTTCCACAGAGGATGTGGGAGAAGTAATATTAACAAAGTCCAAAAGTAATGGAGAATTTGAAGTATGCTCACAGATATCACCCGGCATGAGCTGTTCCGGTTCTGTTCCATTTGTACATGTAATGTCAATACTTAAGGTCTCCCTGGCATATTCCGTTTTTTGCTTTGAATATGCAAGAAAAAGATAAACCTCATATGAATTTGTTATTGAAGAGAGAGACCTGACTGCTCTGAAAAATGATCTCTCTTCAGTGCCCGAAGAAAAGAAATCCATGGGAAAATACTCAACAGGTTTTACACTTCCCTGGACAAAACCTGTAACCTTATCAACACTGTATATCTGATGCCCTGTTCCTGTTTTAGAAGATGCTCTGATTCTGATTTTTTCCTTTGTATGATCCACAAGTGCAGGTTCTGATTCATTGGAAAAAAGGTTTACAACAGGTGCACAAAAAAGAGAAAAATTATCTGAGTTAACAGAAGGAAGCTCCATGGGAGGTTCAAAAAATTCAAATATGATCTCAAACTCTGATCCTTCCCCCCTCTTCTGCCATTTATTCAAATTTGCAAGCTCAAAAAAAAGAAATTTTTCTGAAAAAATAAAATACTCCTGTAAAAGGGAAAAACCTGAAAAAGATTGTAAAGGGTATGAAAACAGTGATTTGTTTCTGTTAAACCCGGAGGTTTGA
>JAYEHB010000266.1:0-8269 GCA_034659375.1 Thermodesulfobacteriota bacterium | reverse complement strand
AATAGGGAGTAGCTCCAGAAAGTGTAAAGTACTTATGAAGGATGCCGAAAAACCCTGGATTTTTTTTTGAGAGAAGATATACAGAATGATGAAATTGAATTATTCAGAAAACATAAAAGGACAGGCAAGCCTATTGGTACACCAGCATTTATTGAAAATATGGAACAACTGTTGCATCGAAATTTTAAACCTCAAAAGCCAGGTCCAAAAAACAAAGTAAAATGATTGTCCTTGGAATAATTAAGTATGGTGTCCCCGGAATTGTTCCCCATAGTTCACTATGCTCCTGTGATCACGCCTTGAAGACGAACAAAATGGCTGCACGATATGAGTAGATTATTTTCTTCCAGTTCCCTTACCGTTTATCAAACCGGGTGATGCCCTGTTCTTCACTAATGCGAAAAGCCTCTTTATATTCTTTAATGGTAATCTGTCTTGACAATGGTTTGATCTTGTAAGCTGTTCCACAGGGTCTGTACTGGGACATTATATTCACATAGGTACGACAAGAGACTTCTTCAGCCAGAAATTTCATAATCTTTCCTGTCCCTGCCAGATCCCCGGGCAGCACAAGATGCCTCAATAAAAGACCATGTTGCGCTATACCGGAACTATCCACAACAAGGTCTCCAACCTGCCTGTGCATCTCAATAATCGCTTTTTCAGCTGTTTCTGGATAATCTTCAGGCACCCCTGCAAGCCTTGCAACCTCAACATCAATGAACTTGAAATCCGGCATATAAATATCAACAACACCATCCAGCAGCTTCAAGGTCTCAACACTGTCATAGGCACCTGTATTATACACAATGGGCAGTTTCAACCCCAATGGAACAGCTCTCTCCAGGGCAGAGAGAATCTGGGGCACCACATGGGACGGTGTAACAAAATTTATATTGTGGCATCCCTGCTGCTGAAGTGCAAGCATCATAGCAGCAAGCTGATCATGGGAGGTCTTTTGCCCTTCCCCCTGATGACTGATCTCATAATTCTGGCAAAAATTGCACAGCATATTACAAAAAGAAAAAAAAATAGTACCTGATCCATTTTTACCCACAAGGGGTAATTCTTCACCAAAATGAGGATTAAAACTGCACACAATGGCATTTTTCCCTGTCCTGCAGATCCCAGGTTCACCCGATATTCTGTCAACACCGCACTTTCTTGGACAGAGAGTGCAATTTTTCAGCATCTCCCTGGCTTGAAGTGCCTTCTCCTTTAACAGCCCTTTTTCAAAAGTTTTTATGTAAACAGGTTTAAAAAACATATTACATCCCTGATTTTCCTTTTATTAAAACCTCACGCCATATACAAGGTGTAGATGCCGATCAGGATAAACCCTGCACCAGCAATGTAAGACAACAATTTTCCACTTACATAAGAAGACAACAGGCTGCCGGCAAGCACACCAACAGCCGAGGTAACTATCAACGCAGCTGAAGCGGCCAGAAAGACGGTTTGTTTGCTAATATCTTTGTCAGCCGCAAAAAGCATGGTTGCTAATTGTGTTTTATCTCCAAGCTCGGCAATAAAAACAGCGCTGAAAACTGTAAAAAATAAATTTAACTTCATAGAAACTCGTCCTTTGATTCCGCCTCTTTGTAACCGTTCACGGGTTGTTTTGCTGTCCACCAGCTGGACGGTAAGCGTTTACATAGTGCTGCATATTCAAGGCGGTGGGCATGCAGTCGTACTCTTGTACTTCAAGTGTAAATATGGGGAGTGAGTTGACAAAACCTACCTTCAGGTTAAGTATTAACAAAGAACTTATCCATTGATATCATTGATGTTCCTTGATGTTCCTTGATTTTTCTCGCTTCACCCAAAAGTGCTTTTTGTCAGATCACTCCCCATATTCGGGCTAAGAATGTAAATGTTTGGCCAGTGCCCTGTGAACGCTTACGCTTCTTTACCTAAAGTGTCTTCAAGCTTTATTATAAATGGAATCGCACCAAAGCCTGCCAGGGCACAGATCAGGAACATATTTTCAAGGCCTGCAAAATCTCCTATTACTCCCACCAGCACAATTGTGATTGATCTTACAGCAAACGAAACCATCATGTAAAGACCATTTGCTGCAGCAGGATTTTCCGGAGCATGCTCCTGGACAATAGCAAGCATGACCGGAGATGAAGAGAGAAGTGCAAAACCCGTTGCAATGAGCATTAAAAAACTTATAAATCCTGATGTGATAACAAAAAGGGAAAGTGTAACTGGTGCTGTTATAAGTGCCACAAATAATATTTTTTTTCTTCCTATTCTATCACTTAATATCCCTGAGCAGAGAACTCCTGCAACACCAAAAACTTCGTAAAAGGCAAGGGCTGCCCCTGCAAACCACAAATTACCTGTTTCTTTTACTATAAAGACAGGAAGGAACACAGCCAGGGCAGAATGCATAAGTGCCCTGGCTGTGAGAATCCCTGATAAAGGGACAAGAATCGGTTTCATCTCTTTGACAACTGAAAAAAGAGAGATGTTTGTTATTTTTTTTTCAGGTGGAGCAATCTTTTCAAGTTTAAAATAGAGCATCACGGATGTTAAAACCGCAAAGATAACAACGAAATAAAAAGACTCCAGGCCAACCAGGGAAACAATGGCCACGGCAATGAGAGGCCCAATAGTTCTGGCAGCTTCTCCACCTGTCATGTAAAAACTCATGCCTCTTCCCTTTTTCATACCAGATGCCCTGGATATGAGAACAGGTGCAGGCACATGATAAAAAGCCACACTAATGCCTGCAATAAAAAGCAAAACAAGAAGTACCCGGTATGAAGAGGCAGCACCAAGCAGACTCATTGGGATAGCGGTCATTGTGGGAGCAAGTATCACAAACCATCTTGCCAGTCCTTTTCTGTCAGCAAGAATTCCTATCACAGGATTGAACAGGGATGGAAGCTGAAGAATAGCTGACAACAACCCTGCCTGCCCCAGAGAAAGAGAGAGGTTCTCAATGATCAGAGGAAGCAGGGGAGCAAGAAAGCTGGTATAGATATCATGGACAAAATGGGAAAAAGAGAGCAGTATGACATTTGATGTCTGAAATTCTTTATTTTTCATTGTATTCCAGGATTTTCACATGTGCCGGTTATTAAATATGGGTTTGGTTCTAACGTCGGCCATATATCCTGATTGCAGGAACAAATTAATTGAAAATTGAAAATTGAAAATTGATAATTCATAATTTTCAATTTTCAATTTTCAATTAATAAGTCAAGATAATGACAATAACGAAAGCCTGACCCCACCCTCAAGTGGCCGAATATAGAACCAAGCCCTTAAATATCATAATAGAGAAAAAACTCATGGGGATGGGGGCGGCTTTTAACCTCATTCACCTCATTCTCTCTCTTATATTTAATCCACTCTTCAACCACGTCCTCTGTAAAGACACCTCCCTTGAGCAAAAAATCATGATCCTGTTCCAGAGCATCAAGAGCCTCTTCAAGAGAGCCTGGAGCTGACTCAAGTTCAGCCAGTTCCTCAGGAGGCAGATCATAAATATTTTTTTCCATGGGGTCGCCAGGGTCAATTTTGTTCTTTATTCCATCAAGCATTGCCATGGTTATGGCTGAAAATGCCAGATAGCCGTTACATGAGGGATCAGGGGTTCTAAACTCAATACGCTTTGCTGCAGGGGAATCTGAATACATGGGAATACGAATTGCAGCACTCCTGTTTTTGCTGGAATAGGCAAGATTGATGGGAGCTTCAAATCCCGGAACAAGACGTTTGTAGGAGTTTGTTGTGGGATTTGTAATGGCACAGAGAGCCTTACAATGTTTAATGATTCCACCAATGGACCAGAGTGCTTCATCGGAGATTCCTGCATATTTGTTTCCGGCAAAAACAGGTTTTCCTTTTTTCCAGATACTCACATGGGTATGCATGCCTGTTCCATTGTCTTCAAACAGAGGCTTGGGCATGAATGTGACTGTGTGATTGTGTTTAGCAGCAACATTTTTAAGAACATACTTGAACCATGCAATTGTGTCACCCATTGTTAGAAGAGTGGTATATCTAAGATCAATCTCTGACTGTCCTGCAGTTGCAACTTCATGGTGCTGGCACTCCATTACAATTCCAAGATCTTCCAGAGTAAGCATCATCTCTGTACGCATATTCTGGTACTGATCTACAGGAGGGAGGGGGAAATAGCCCTGTTTATGAGGGATCTTACACCCAAGATTAGGCATTTCATCACTGCCTGAATTCCAGATCCCTTCGGGAGAATCAATCTCATAAAAAGCTGCATTGTTCTCCGAAGCAAACCGGATATTACTAAAAATAAAAAATTCAGGTTCAGGGCCCACATAGATTGTATCTCCTATACCTGTGCTTTTTACATACTGCTCCACTTTTTTTGCTATATATCTTGGGTCCCTTGAATAAGGTTCATGGGTAATGGGATCAAGTATATCTCCGAGGAGCACCATTGTAGTAATTTCAAAAAACGGATCTATCTTTGCTGTTTCAGGATCAGGCACCACAATCATGTCACTGTTGTCTATCTTCTGCCATCCCCTCATACTGGAACCGTCAAACCCGAAACCGTCTTCAAAGGACGATTCTGATAATTCACACGCAGGCACTGTAAAATGCTGCCATGTACCTATAAAATCCATATACCTTATATCAACAACCCGGATTTTCTTCTCCCTGACCATCTCAACGATCTCTTCTGGTGTCATTTTTTTATCTCCTTATTTATACAACCGGCATACCCTAAAGGGCAGAAACTGGCCGGAGCAGGGTTAAAGCACATCGGTTCCTTTTTCTCCGGTTCTCACCCGGACTGCCTGTTCAACAGGAAGAACAAAAATTTTCCCATCACCTATTTTACCTGTGTTGGCAGTCTTGCATATAGTCTCCACAACCTCGTCTGCTCTATCCTTATCCACAACTATTTCAATCTTAATCTTAGGTACAAAATCAACAACATACTCAGCACCTCTGTAAATCTCCTTGTGCCCCTTTTGCCGCCCATAACCCTTAACTTCTGTTATGGTCATCCCCACAATTCCAATCTCATTCAAAGCCTCTTTTACATCATCAAGCTTAAATGGTTTGATAACCGCTTCTATTTTTTTCATCTTAATCTCCTTTGTAACAACTTAAAACTGTAACCGTTCACAGGGTGCAAACTATTATAAATTATTTTGATTCCTCTTTTTTTACTTCAAGTTCAGGAAGATTTTGCAAAATCGCATTTTTTATATCTTCCACATATGAGGGATTGTCTATTTTTTCATCATCCACTGAGTTTACATAAAAAACATCCACAACCTGATCCACTTTTGTGGCAACCATGGCCACCCTGACATCAACGCCTTTTCTATACAGAGTATTTGTAATGGTAAAGAGAAGCCCTGGAAAATCATAGGTAAAAACTTCAATAACAGTAAAAAATCGGGAGATCTCATTATCTATTTTTACACGATTGGGTCTTGGAATCTGCCCTGGTGCCAGAAGAATTTTCTTTGGAATTTTTCCATGGAGTCTTTCTAAGAATTGATCATCTTCAATGGCATTCTGCAATTCCTTTTCTGCTTTTTCCCATTTTTCATTTTCAAAAATTCTGTCCATTGGGGGAGTAACATTAAATATATCAAGGGCTGTGTTATTTCCCCATGAATATGCCTGGGAACCCACTATATCAAGCCTGTTAAGAAAAAACACACCAGCCAGTTTGGAATAAAATCCCGGTTTATCCCTGCCGCATATTGAAACTCTCCGTATCTCAGAGTTATCCTCTTTTGTAATTTTCCACAAAAAAGCCTTTTCCCCAAGGTTCTTATACAGAGCCAAATGTCCCATGATCTCTGGAACAGGAACATAGAGCAGGTATCTGTGGGACATGGAATCAAGCTCTTTTTTTAATTTTACTTTATCCCACTCTTTTTTTCTTAAATTAATAATCTGATCTTTTTTCTTTTTAATACTCTTTGAAGCTTTCCTGGTTGCAAGCTCACTGTTTTTCAAAACATTCATGGTTTTTAAGAACAGATCCCTTAACAGACTTTCTGTCCACTGATTCCAGGCTTTTGGGCCTGTGGCAATGGAGTCTGCAACAGTCAAAAGATAGAGCATTCTCAATCTTCCTACTCTTCCTATTCTGTCGGCACAAAACACTGCAGTTTCTTCATCTGAAAGATCCCGCCTGGTTGCCGTCTTTGCAAGAAAAAGATGATTTTTGATAAGAAACACAACATCTTCAATTTCACTGGACTTATATCCTGCCCGTGCAACTATGGTACGGGCAATTTCTGCACCTTTTTCAGAATGTTCCGATGAAGGTTCTGCCTTGCCAATATCATGGAGAAGAGCCGCAAAAAGCAAGACTTTTTTATTTCTGATTCCTTTATACACAATAGAATAGAAACTAAACTTTTTGTCTGAATCTTTTTTTTTAAAACCATTGACCACCTGGACAGACCTTATGGAATGCTTATCAACGGGGAAAAGGTGATATTGATTGTACTGAATCTTATTAACTATTGAAGAAAATTCCGGAATCAATCCTTCCAGCACTCCGGTGGCAAGCATTACATTAAGCACATTAAATTTCCATAAAGAGTATGAGAGAATCTTCTCAAAAGCCTTTACATTGGAGGTATCTCTTCTAAAGCTATCATTCACAAGATAAGAAAATTCATTTACAATACGTCTTGCGTCTATGGATAATGGCTTTTTCAAACGACCGCTCTCCACAAAAATCTTCAAAAGCAATCCAGGATGCCGGGGCACCAGCTCCATGGAGGAAAATTCAAGCATCTGCCTTCTTATCACTATACCGCTCACTTTTGTAGATTTGGAAAGAGTGGTTCTCTTTTTTGCCTTTTTGATTTTATTGGGTCTGGGCTGCAGAATATACTCTCTCAAAAGCTGATTTATCTGTTTCAAAAACTCCATTTTTGAATGCAGCTCACCCATAAAAGTCTCTACTCCCTGATGACCTGTTTCCGCTTTAAACCCAATAAGTTTTGCAACTTCTATCTGAAGTTCAAAATGAAGCTGATCGCATTTCCTGCCTGTAATATAATGGAGCATGTTCCTGGTATTCCAGATAAAGCTTAATGAAGATTCCAGAGTCTGAAACTCTTCACAGGAAAGAAAGCCATAGTACTCAAGATCTTTTCTGATTTTAACATCAGATACCATGCGGGCATACCACATCAAACTGTGATAATCACGAAGCCCGCCAAGACCTGATTTAAGATTAGGTTCCAGCAGATAGGTTGAATCTCCAAAAACAGAATGACGCTTCTCTCCATAGGCAATCAAACAACCAAGGCTGTTTTGCAGATGCTTTTCTGAGAGTTGTTTCATAAAAGTTTTCATTAAAAGGAAATAAATATTAAAATCCCCGCATATGAATCGGGCATCGATAAGCGTAGTCAAAATATCAAAATGTTTCCATGACATTAAAAGAGACTCTTTAATGGTTCTTACCGCATAGCCTGTTTCAAGCCGGTAGTCCCACAAGGGATAAAGAAGGTCTCTTATGAACTGATCAGCCATCTCCGGTATGCTGTTTTCAAATAAAACAAGAAGATCAATGTCTGAATGGACACACTGCTCCCGGCGGCCATATCCACCAAGGGCAACCAGTGCCACAGGTATTCCGGCATCAGTCATCTTCAGGGCTGTTGAACTTTTTTTAAAAACACCGCAAAAATAGTCATCAAAAAGTTCAGCCGAGGTATTGAGGAATCCCGGGGCTCTGTTGTCAAGCAGACGTTTAACAAGCTTTTTCCGTTTTTGAATTAATATTCCTGCTTCATCCTGTACCATGGCTATTCTTTTTTTATTTGTTATATTTTCCTATTTTTTCAGGTTCCTTATCCTCCAGTGCACTATCTTTGTCTTTGTCCTCTAATACACCATCTTTGTCTTTACCACCAATGCCGGACTCTTTTATGGCTTTTTTAAAATTCTTGATACCCTTACCAACGCCTGATCCTAATTCCGGAAGTTTTCCGGCTCCAAATATGATAATGATAATTACAAGAATAATTATCAGTTCAGGCATTCCAATTCCACCAATCATAGTACACTCCTCTTATCTTTTTTTATATAACCGGCATGGCCGGAGCATGGTTATTCTCATCGGCCACAACAAATGATGAAAGTCATGCCATTGCAGTACGTTAGACGGACTTTCATATAAACCGGCATGGCAGGAGCATGGTCATTCTCATCGGCCACAACAAATGATGAAAGTTACACTCCTGGTTTGACAGGACTTTCATATAAAACCGGCAAAATA
>JAYEHB010000265.1:0-8355 GCA_034659375.1 Thermodesulfobacteriota bacterium | reverse complement strand
AGTCCTGTACTGCTGAAACTGAACTTGTGTTCTTCAAAAAAACGTACAGGCTGAAGAACACTTTTAACTTATGGCTTACATCCCCTACCCTGAAGGGATAGGGGTTTTACGCCATCTTTATAAAGAGATTACCCCCAAAAAAAGTGTGAAAGCTTTTCGGTGAACATGAAGAAAAGTGCTATAATTTTAACAGAAAAATGATAGAAACAGATGGAGGTCGATTTGAGTAGTCACAGAAGGTTTTTCCCGATTTTTTCAGGCTTGCTGCTATTGCTAACCCTTACCATTTCAGGATGTTATGAAGGATACACAGCTTCCGAAGGAGATCCCCTTAAAAAGTATATTGAGCCGGAGGTTTTTAAAACTCTGGTCGAAAAACCGGACCCCTCAATATGGATAATTGATGTAAGACCCCGCTCGGCATATGTTGACGGACATATTCCGGGTGCACGCTCATTTCCATCATCAGAGGTGATGGCGAGGCTTAATCAACTGCCGAAAGACAGGTATCTCATCGTTTACTGTGAGACTGGCGGACGTGCACAGATGGTTATCAAAAAATTACTTAAAAAAGGATACACCAGACTCATGAACTGGGGTGGATACACTAGATGGAAATGGCCTTATGAAAAGGGAGAAGACAAAAATCATTCATGACGGACATCATTCGTTTTTGCCTTTAACTCAATTTTCGGACTTCAAATTTGACGGTCCCCGTCCAGGACCGGTTTGGACTTAAGCAGGATAAATTTTTGTCAAAAAAACAGAGATCCGGGGTAATTCAGCCGGGACCCTTGTTATTAAAACGGAAATATTGATAATTACATTATTCAAGAAGCCCGGTGTTCACTTTTTTTTCAGGCAGATAAACTAAATAATCCGGAGAGAGGTGAATGCCCTGTCCGGCAAGATTTTGAATTCTGTAAAGATATGCCGCACCGGTTAATATATGTTTTGCAACATCAACAACTGTTCTGTTTTCAGGCTTTTCAAGATAGGAGTTTTTAACCCAGGAATTAAACGCTCCCATGGACGGGCCGCACCAGATCTGATAATCCATCTCCCTGCCCTTTTCTCCGATATTGGACCACCTTGAAGCCAGTCCCAGATACCACCTGAAAATCAGAGCCATTTTTCTTTTGGGATTATTTTCTGCTTTTTTAATCTGGCCTGGATCACGCTGATTGAAAAATTCAATTGTCATTTCCCAGATTTCATCAAGATTTTTTTTGAAAATCTGTTTTTCAATTTTTGTACGTTCATCTGCTGGAATTTCATCTATGGAGTTGTAGTTTGAATATATATTATAAAGCTTTTGTGCTCTCATGGCAAAGAGAGTGCCGCGTTTCAAGACCTGAAGTTTAACACCCATCTCAAACATATCCGATGCCGGTGCCATGGTCACATCAGCCATGTCTGCATTGGCTAAAAGCTTTTTTGTATGCTCGCAGGAGCCGGATTCAATACAGGCCTGGTTGACAGAACCGGTTACCACAAATGCCGCCCCCATGGAAAAAGCTGCAAGGGCTGCTCCCGGAGTCCCTATTCCCCCGCCCACACCAACCCTGAGGGGTTCCCTGTAATTGTGTTTCGCCTGTACTTCATCCTTTAATGCAATAATGGATGGAAGAAGGGAAACCATGGGCCTGTTGTCTGTATGCCCGCCGGAATCGGCTTCTGCGGTTATATCATCCGCCATGGGAACATGTTTTGCCATTTCAACCTGATCTTTTGTTATAAGCCCGTCAACAAAAAGCTTTTGTACGAGTAAATCCGGTGCCGGTTCCATGAATTTTATGGCCACTTCGTTTCTGGAAATCTTTGCAATAATTTTATTTCCAATAATGATCTCATTATTGCTGCTACGCTTAAGACCTGCAACCCTGTAATAGACAATATAAGGGGTAAGATTGATGAATGCCGCAGCCTCCACACATGTCACCCCGTATTTGAGATAGAGGTCAACCGCTCCTTTTTCAAGTCCAGGCTCCATGGGGCTGTGGATCAAATTAAAAGCATAGGGTCCTTTGGGCAGCTCTTTTTGTATTTTCCTGACTGCCTCTTCAATTCTTGAGGGGACCAACCCGCCTGCACCAAAAGAAGCTAAAAACCCGGCTTTCCCAAGTGCGATAACCATCTCTTCCGATGCTATCCCGTTTGCCATTGCACCGGCATAATAATTATATTTTACACCGTAGCCTGCTCTGAATTCAGGGTCTCCAAGATTCTCCATGCCATATGCCGGAGCAAAAGCAACAACATTGCCCTTATTTACTCCATTTTTTGAGCAATTCTGTGAAGCACCAAATTCTCCGCCTTTTTTAACGATGTATACCGGGGATTCAAAATCATGGAGTATATTTTTTATATCATTTTTATTCAATGAAACATGATTATCATCAACGTCCCACCCGAATTCAAAATCATTGTGATTATTAGATAGTCTTAACCCGTTGTCTGCCATTATCAGATGTTTATCCTTATAAGTTTTAAAAAAAGTTGATTATGACTCTTCAATTACCAAAGCTATCTGCTTAACTTCATATATTCGGATCTTATCTTTCCAGAGACTGGCTTTTCCTTTAACCACAACTTTTTCATTGCTCTTTTTTATCTCAGTAATGTGGACCTCAATGGCCATTTTATCAATTTCAGGATTAATCTGTCCCCTGTACTTCCAGATGATCTGATCCTCTATCTGTGTAAACCTGGGAGATTTGAATTGTGCCCCCAGATCCTCTTCAAGGGCAAATACCTGAAGTGCCTGGATCACGGATTCAACGCCCAAAGATCCGGGCATTACAGGATCTTCGAAAAAATGGCAGTCAAAAAACCAGTCAGCCCTGTTTATGGGTCGATCCGCATATACATAGCCCAAGCCCTCTTCTCCACCTTTTTTTACAATCTGAACCTTGCTTAAAAAATCAAGCTGCGGGTCGGTCAGCCTGTAATGGGGTTTTTCCGGTTTAGTTTTATAAAACTTTTCCTCTGCCCCGGCTGATTTTAAATCAATATTAATAATATCCTGATTTTTCAGGTATTTCTTTTCTGTCATGGGGTGATTATCAATGCCATTATCTAAACCTACCTGATCTTGAAGGGCTGAAGCAACAAAATAACCAAAGGATGCTGTTCCATTATAATAATCCTTATCATCAACTTTCATGTTGAACTCAAAGGTCTGAATGATTGTATTTCCAAGAGACATTGTATTTAAAAGGGTTGATTTGTTGACTATTGTTTTTCCTCTTAAATCAATATCCCTTAAAATTGTTCCTTCACCATCCAGATTTCTGAAATAAAAGTCCGTATCCGGAGAGATCAGCGTTGTGCCCATACAGGCTGAAATAAATCCGCATGGCTGAAGGGCAATTTCCATGATAATGGAATATGGCATCACCCCAGGGTGGGAATTGTTTTTATAATACCACGCATCCTGTGGCACCTCGTATTCAGCAACACAATATGCAGGAGATGAAAAATCATTTTTCTTTCCGTTAACTTCAATCACCCTTGTTGTAAGCTGAAGATCACCATTGGGAGTTCTTGGTGCTGTACGATCATCATATATTTTAAAATCCGGCCCAAAACATTCTGAAATTTTACCCTTTGCAAAATGCTGTAAATGGTATTGAGAATAAAGAGCTTTATCTGCTTTTAAAAATTTAGCTTTGGCTTTATTTTCATTTTCATTTTCAGCTTTAGCTTTAGGCCCAGCTTCAGCGTTCTCTCTTTTTTTAATAATTTCGTTTATCGTATCTGAACTTAAAGCAAAGGGATCATTCTTTTTTTTCTCCACAATCCTTACGCCCAGATCCTTAAAATCAACCACAATCCTGCCGTTGAGAATAATATCAATATCTGCAATGGCATAGGGCTCAGGATCAAGGCCGATCTCTTTTACTTCAAGCCGGTAAACAAGTTCGCCGTGCTGGGGTGTCACCTGTCCTCTACACCTTACTTTTTGTGGAAGATCTATTATGGGCTGGAATCTTGCATCCATGGTTTTTGTATGCATACCAATGTAAAGAAGGAAAAACTGAAGAAGCTGACCGCATCCTTCTGCCATAAGAGACCCTGCCATAACCTGATCTCCCTTGAAATGGCAGGGAAAATACCAATGGTCAGGATCTAATATTTTTTTACCTTCAACGCTTCCAAGACCCCATGCTCCGCCATTGATATCAACATTATTTACACTGTCAATCATCAGCATCTTATTTGATGCAAATCTTAAAGAGGGATTTAAACCGTTCTGGTCATAATTATCACCAAAACAGGCATCAAACTCCCCTTTTACAAGGTTCATCATATCGTCTTTGTTAAAAGAGCTCTTATTGCAGAAAAGGAGAGGTTTAAAACTCTTTTTCTCTATTTTTTTCCTGATTTCCAGCTCTTCATCGGTATGGGTGATTCCTTTTCCGGCATCAAGTTCTTCATCGGTAAAAAATCCAGCACATCCTCCATCCATTTTCAGGAGAAGACGATCACCAGCAAAACATCTGTAACTGAAAAAGAAAAGAAGACCTTCACCGCTTTTTGCATAGGAATTTATACGGATATCATACCTTAAAGTTTCACCTTCCATGGCAATTTCATCCATAAAGGTAAGTGAGCAGTCAAGGAGCCGGTATACTCTTTCACCCTTACAGTCAAAATCGATTCCTATATAGCTGATCAGCAGAAGATCGCACTGGCCGGACTCAACGGCAATGGCCCATGGTATCTGGCCGTCAATGGTCATGGGAGAATCAAAGGGAATATCATACTCGGTAGTCATTTTTGAGGGTTTGAACTCCCCTTTTACTGCATCAAGCTCTGTAACCCGGCTGACAAGAAGGTACTCCTCCATGGGAAGCCTCACCCTTCTTTTGTAGGTATCAATGATCCCATAATCTTCTCCAAAAACCTTTGCAATACTTCCCTCGGCAAACTCCAGCAGATCTTTATCATCCCATATAATAGTTCCAGGCTCAACCGCTGCAGTGGTTTCTGGTTTAACCGCTGCACTTGTTCCAGGTTCAACCTGACCGGATAATAGTGCAATCTGCATGGTTATGAGCTCTTTTAATTCTTTAGTTCCACGTTCTCTTGTCTTCAGAAACACTTTATGGGCAGTATTTAAAAGAGATGCATTATTCATGACCTGAAGGTCACACGGAACTTGAAGGTCACTCTTTTCAAGTGGGGGGCGATTTTCCGATTTGTGCATGGGGCTTGATTTTTCCCTGTTTATTTTAGGTTCAATAATACTTTGTACACTGCTCTCTTTTTTTGCAAAAATACCTTTCCGGGGGAGAATATCTTTTTCTGGAAAAATATCTTTCTTTAAATTCCTGCAAAGATATTCCCTGTTCTTTTCGCTATTGATACTGCTGTCAATATCAACCCCTCCAAGACTAATGGATTTCACAAGCAGCTTTTTGGAAACCTGTTTCAACTTTTTACTGGTATAGAGTGGAGACAAATCCATGTCAACCCTGTGAC
This sequence comes from Thermodesulfobacteriota bacterium, assembly GCA_034659375.1. Classification (GTDB taxonomy): domain Bacteria; phylum Desulfobacterota; class Desulfobacteria; order Desulfobacterales; family Desulfobacteraceae; genus DATFJZ01. The sequence continues at coordinate 2,868 of JAYEHB010000265.1, read as the reverse complement.
AGAAAAGTTTTGCCAGGGACTGAATAATGGTAAGATTTTCACTACGATCTTTCTGATTAAAAGAGACAGCGAGATGTTTCTTATCTTTCAGGATCTCATCTATCCAGCAGCTGCAATTATTTTTAGGTCCAAGCTCAATAAAAATCCTTCCGTTATCCTGGTAGGAAGTTTCAATGAGTTTTTCAAAATCAATCTCCTTTGAATAAACATTTGCAACATTTTCTGCTATGAGATCACTGTCCATTACAACCCTGGCAAAATTAAAAGCTGAATAGAAATCTATATCCTCAACAACAGTCACAGGATTTCTATGGAGATTGACAAGTTCCTCATAATTAGGTCTTATGATCTCACTGTGAATAATATCCGTGACCGGAACTTCAGAATAGGGGCAGCCAAGATCATTTATAACTCTTCTGCATGCTTTATCATATCCGGAAATAATAACCTCTTCCGGTGTATTCACAAAGATAAGAGAGGCTTCTCTTCCCTTTGATATCTCCCGGTCTTTTTTTAAAGCAGACCGCACATCAAGAGGAGATGCCTTTAATTTATAACTGAACCATATTTTTTCATTTTCAGCTTCTTCAGGTTTTATATCCCATGCCTTGATAATATTTTTCATGCTTTCTGAAACTCTTGAATGAAAAATATTTGATCTGTGCATCTTTTTCCTGAAGCTGTCGAGATTCTTCCATACGCCAAGAGCTATGAGCATGGAAACTTCACCCATACTGTACCCCAATGCCTGATCCGGCTTGATTTTAAAACTTTCTCTAGCAATGTCCGTATATAAAACAGATGACATGATTCCGCTTTCAAACATCACCGACGGATGGTTAAAAAGTTTTTCAGACTTTTCAATAAATTCCGATTCAGATAAACGGGTCATGCTTTTAGGATAAATCAGATCATTTCCTGACATCTCAACCATTAAATCCGAATAGGCTCCCATGTTTTCATAAATTTCCGGAAAAAGCTGAAACAGATTCCTTCCAAGTTCAATGTATGAGTTGTAGCCGCCAGGGTAAACAAATGTCACTTTGCCTGTTTCACCAAGTGGTTCAGATGTAAAATAACTTCCTTTTTCCGATGACCAGCTAAAACTGACTCCTTTTTCTGCGGCTTTTCTTATCTCCCCTTTGGCCAGATCAATTTCGTCAAAGAGTTCACCTCTTTTTTGTCCAATAATAGCTGCACGAAATTTATATTCTGCCTTTTCAGAAAATTTCCTGAAAAATTTGCTTGCAACTTTGGCAAGCCCTTTGCTCTCTTTGATAGTGAGAAGAGATTCTGTAAGTTCTCCAAGTTCTTTTAAGAGATCATCAATTGTGTTTCCCGTCAAAAGAAACAGTGAAAGCGGTAATGCTGCAAGGTATTCATTTTTTTCCCTTGTCTGGCCACGCTCTTCAGATAAGATCACATGGGCGGATGTTCCATCGGACCCCATGCCGTTTATTGCCGCCATTCTGCTCTCTTTTTTACTTTCATTAAACCAGGTTCTGGAATCTGAGGGAATAAAAAAAGGACTCTTTTTCCATAGTTCCTGCATCCTGGGCTTTGACCATCCAGGTGTTCCAGGGAAGAACCTGTTGTAAAGGCAGAGGGCTGTCTTTATAACTCCTGCCATCCCCGAGGCAGCATAGGTGTGGCCAATATTGGATTTAATACTTCCAAGGGCACAGCTGCCATGGTTTTCATCAAAACCATAGGCATTGATGAGGCCTTTTATTTCCGCATCATCCTGATCCTTAAGACCACTTGCAAACACTTCAAGATACTCGATATCACCAAGATTGATGCCTGCTGTTCTGGCAGCTTTTCTGCATACAGAAGCAACAGCTTTTTTATCAACACCAGCAGAAAAGGCAATGGCATTTAACACAGCATAGATCCTGTCATTATCTTTTACTGCTCTATCGTGCCTTTTAAGAACAATGGCCCCGGCCCCTTCACCGACCATCCAGCCGTTTACATTTTCATCAAAACTTAAAGTTGGAGTTCCGCTGTTAATCCTGTTTCTGCTGTTTCTTAAAAGAACATTTTCAACACCGCCGGAAAGATCCACGGCTGCAATCACCACTGCATCTACTTCCTTTGCCGAGAGCATCAGTTGTGCCATATCAAGTGCCTTGAAAACTGAATTCTCCTCGGAAGATACACTGAATGACGGACCTGAAAAGTCCCAGACCGATGATATCCGGGAGGCCATTATATTTCCAATAAAACTGGTATACTGATTAACCTTGGAAACCCCGTGAACACTATCCTTTATGGATTCTTTTAAAGCATCTTTTTCATTTTTGTCAAGCCCCTGGTAACCATTTTCACGTGTGACCTTCAGGTTAAAACTCTCATCAAGCTGGGTAGAAAGATTAACCCTGCCGCGGAACCGATGAAGGGATAACTCCGCACCCATTGCCACCAATACAGCGGTATTTGTTCCCTCTTTGAGCCTGGAACTTTTTATGGCATTGTCGGCAACTTTAAGTGCAAGCAATTGCTGGGGAATCAACCTGTCATCCTTATTTGGCGGGATTTTAAATCCTAAAAAATCTATGTCAAATTTTTCAAGGTATGCACCCATGGGGGCTTTCCCGTCATTAAACCCATATTTTTTTAATATGGACTCATATTGGTCAAGCCCTTTCCATCTCTCTTTTGGCAGCGGCTTAAAATGCTGAAGTCCTTCATACACAGTCCTGTGAAATTCATTAAGTCCCTGGGATGAACCGAAAATTGCTTCCATCCCTGTGATGGCAAGCCGGCACAATGAATTTTTTTTCTCTGATTTTTTGTTATCAAACAGATTGATGATTTCAGCAGATTTAACAATAGTTTTCTCTTTATCTTCCTTGATTTCCTGGT
>JAYEHB010000264.1:0-8419 GCA_034659375.1 Thermodesulfobacteriota bacterium | reverse complement strand
TTTGAGGTGATATGAAGGATGCCAAAAGTTGTCAAAATATTTTTTGCTATTGTTTCTGTTCTCCAAACTGCTGCATAACCCTGTCAAGGATGATTGCAACTATCACAATACCTAACCCTGCTTCAAAACCCCGGCCAGGCTGGAGCCTTTGAATCGCCTTCCACACTTCGCCGCCAAGACCCCTTGCACCGATCATGGCTGCAATGACAACCATGGAAAGGGCCAGCATGATGGTCTGATTTATGCCCGCCATGATGGTGGGGGTGGCAATGGGGATCTGAAGCTTTGTCAGTTTCTGCCATTTGGTGCAGGCAAAGGCATCAGCAGCCTCCACAAGATCTGCCGGAACCTGTCTGATGCCAAGGCATGTCAGCCTGATGGCAGGTGGAACTGAAAAGATAACCGTTGAAAAGATAGCTGCCACAGGACCTAAGCCAAAAAACGGTATGGCAGGAATCAGGTATACAAAGGCAGGCATGGTCTGCATAAAATCAAGTATCGGCATGACAATACGGTAAAAATTTTTGTTCAGTGCCGCCATTATCCCCAGGGGCACACCCATCACAATGGAAAACATGGTTGCAATGAGAACAAGAGCAATGGTGCTCACAGTTGGTTCCCATAGTCCCATGTTCCAGATAAGGCTGAGTCCTGCAAGGGAAAAAATCCCGATACCCGCCCCTTTTTTTCTGGTAATATACCATGCACCTGCTGAAATGATCAGAATCAGAATCCCTGGTGGAAAAAACATTAAGGTGTTTACAAGAAGATCTATTCCGGATTCTGTAACCACTGAGATTCCCTTTGTGATAAAAGAAAAATTATCTACAAGAAAGTCAATGGAAGACTCTATGACTTGTCCAATTGGTATTCTATACATGTCTTATTCATCTCCTTCCTGGATATTGTCTGCAAGTCCTGTAAACAGAGAGGTTTTGGTTACAACGCCCACAAGTTTTCCCTTGTCATTTATAACTGCTATAGGGTAGGGTTTGTCATTGATAATGTTGAAAAGTTCATTGGCAGGGGTTTCTAAGGGTACCACTGTGTGGTCCTCTTTCATGATGGTATGAAGGTCTTTTTCGTCTTTTTTCTTTGCCCTTACAGCATCTTCTATTGTTACAACCCCCTTAAGCTTTTTATCCTTGCGTACAAAAAGATAATCAGAGCCAGCTTTGTTCATTCTGTGTATGGCGGTTTTTGGTCCGTCTGTCTCATAATAGGAGAGCTCTAAAGGTTTAATCATTACATTTTCAGCTGTCAGAACTTTTGACATATCAACATCTTCAACAAATTTTGCAACGTAATCATTTGCAGGATTGTTCAGAATATCCTCTGCTGTACCCTGTTGTACAATTACACCATCCTTCATAAGAACGATTCGATCGCCAAGTTTTAATGCTTCGTCCAAGTCATGGCTTACAAAAAGGATTGTTTTCTGCACCTCTTCCTGAAGAGTTAAAAGTTCATCCTGCATATCCCTTCGTATAAGAGGATCAAGTGCACTGAAAGCCTCGTCCATGAGCATGATATCAGCATCCAGGGCAAGTGCCCTTGCAAGCCCAACCCTTTGCTGCATGCCGCCGGAAAGTTGATCAGGATAAGAATTTTCCCATCCCTTGAGACCAACCTGTTCTAAGGCCTTCATTGCAGACTCTGTGCGTTTTTTTGGATCAATATTTTGAATTTCAAGACCTAATTCAGTGTTTTTAAGAACTGTTCTGTGGGGGAACAGTGCAAAATTCTGGAAAACCATTCCAAAATGCTTCTGCCTGCACTGCCTCAACTCGTCCAGGGAAAGATTTGTAATATCCTCTCCATCCACAAATATTTTGCCTGCTGTTGGGTCTATGAGTCTGTTGACGCACCTGATTAAAGTTGATTTCCCACTGCCGGACAGGCCCATTATAACAACAATCTCCCCTTCATCTGCATGAAAAGAAGCATTTACAACACCTACTCCAAGGCCTGTCTCCTCCATGATTTGATCTTTGGATTTTCCCTGTTCAAGGAGTTGGATTCCCCTTTTAGGCTCATTTCCAAAAATTTTATACAGGTTTTCCACTCTTATTTTTTCCATCGTTCTCCTGTGTTAGTACTTTCTGATTATTATTTCAAAAACTGCACACAAGTTATTTTTTCTCCAGCCGGTCTGTGATAACCGTAATATTTAAAAGTATAATATAACCGGCATGACCGGAGCATAGTCATTGCATCGGCCACAACAAATTTAGAAAGTCTATCATTGCAGTCGTTTGGACGGACTTTCATATAAAACGTTTGCTACACAATTCGGCTGAAGAGAGGCGGGCGGGTATGGAATAACTTCTCACATCTCTGCTCTGAGTTAGAGTTAATCCTCTATAATAAGGATGCCTATGCAGTTCAATCCAGTTCCTGAATAAATGCAGTCAAAAACTGAATTTCGGTATTTTTATTACGTACACTAAAGGAAAAAATGCTGCTTGTCAATGAATAAATTGTTAGCGGGAAGATTGTTTCGCTTGCTCCCGCTAACGAGAAGTTACAACAAACTCGCTTTGCTCGCTGATGAACCTCTCGTTAATAGGCTTGCATTCCATGGGTGGTTTAAAGTTCAGGCTGTGTTTGAAAGTGGAAGTTAGAGCCCTTGGTTGAATTATGCTGAATAAAGATAGCGTTATGGTAAAAAAAAATCTATTATTCTTTAGACATCAAAATATACAGTATTGTTTCATGATATGTATTAAGAGACCTTCCAAAAAATAATCCACGCACCTTGCTTATCTTTTTGCCCGTCTCCTGCGTTGCGCCAATGGGACATATTTCAATATGCCCCCCATTACCGTGCCTTGCAGACGAACAACCCGATCATACAAATTGGCCTGTGCAATATACGTATATTATTTTCTTCCAGTTCCCTGAAATTTTTCACTTTACATAACACATACTATGTGATATGTATTGTCATGATGATAATGTGCAGACGGGGTTTGGTGATGGTGGGGGGCAGTCTTGGTGGTCTAAGTCTGCACACAACAAATGATGAAGGGCAACCACAGGGGGTTGCCCCTACGGTCATGAACCAATCGGGCAACCGCGAATGGTAGGGGCAGGCCCCTGTGCCTGCCCGTTGCCCTCATCGGTCACAATACCCTAAAGGGCAGAAACCAAAAAATGAAACTCTATGATTTTAAATAGTCAGGCGGAGTTTCATATAAAAAAATCGGAGGAAAGGTATCATCAAACATTTTATTAAAACAAACTTTGATCTCTGCACAGGATGCAGTATCTGTCAGATGGCATGCTCCATGGAAAAGATCAGTGGATATAACCCTGGAAGATCAAGATTGATCATATCCCATAAAAAGGAAAACCTTTATCATAAACCCATTGTGTGTAATCAGTGTGAAAATGCCTACTGCATGAACGTATGTCCGGTAAAAGCTATAATGCGAAATGACATGGGGATCGTTCTCATTGATGAAGAAAAGTGTATCGGCTGCAACCTTTGTGTTGAATTTTGTCCGGAGAATCTTGTTTCCATGGATCCTGATACAGGCAAAGCAGTTAAGTGCGACATGTGCCATGGTGATCCTGAATGTGTTAAGGCATGTCCCACTGGGGCTCTGGAACTGGTTGAAAAAGGAGGATACAATGAATAGCGCATATATGAACAAACTTCTTCTAATTGACCTGGACACCAAAACAAGTGAGATCATTTCTCTTTCCGAGGAGTTAAAAGAATATTGGATTGGCGGCAAGGGGTTTGGAGCCAAGCTTCTTTTTGATCTGCTTCCAGAGAGATGTGATCCTCTTGGCAAAGACAATTTGCTGATGTTCATGACAGGTCCACTTACAGGTACTATGGCTCCGGCCATGCGGGGATGTATTGTTACAAAATCACCTTTGACAAATGCCTTTCTGGACTCCTATTTTGGAGGACGATTTGCCCCGGAGATTAAGTATGCAGGGTATGACGGCATTATTATCAAGGGAAAAGCAGACAAGCCAGTCTATATTTCCATCCATGATAAAAAAATTGAGATAAGGGATGCAGAAGGCATCTGGGGGCTGGATACTCTACAGGCCAATCAGGCTGTAAAAGATCAGCTTAAAGATGAAAGCTTTAAAGTGGTCACCATAGGTCAGGCAGGCGAGCATTTGATTCCTTTTTCTCTTATCTGCTGTGAATATAACCGTCAGGCCGGCAGGGGCGGGGCAGGGGCGGTCATGGGTTCAAAAAATCTCAAGGCCATTGCCGTCAGAGGAACAAACCTTGTAAAGGTTAATGATGGTAAGAGATTTAAGGCAGCCTGTAAAACCGCCCTGAATGATCTTGACAAAAGCGAAGACATCAATGCCCTGAAACAGGCTGGAACTGCTTCCGCTGTCGAGTTCGCCAATGAAGCAGGGCTGTTTCCCCACAGGAATTATTCCGGCGGCACATTTGACAAGGCACCCCAGCTTGCAGAAAAAGGTCAGGCAAAACATCTCTGGCTGGGCAGCAGCGCCTGCATGGGATGTCCCATACGGTGCAGTAAAATGGGCGCTGTGCGAACAGGCAGATACAAGGGCATTGTTACGGATATGGTTGAGTATGAATCAGCAGGGCTAATGGGGGCAAACCTTGATATAGCAGACATAAGGGCAGTGGCACACCTTGTAAAGCTCTGCGACAGGTTTGGGATGGACAGTATGTCAACTGGCTCTGTCATTGGTTTTGCCATGGAAGCAGCTGAAAAAGGTCTGATAGATTCTCCTGATGAGGTTGAGATAAAATTCGCCAGTGCAGAGGCTGCAGACTACCTGATTCGGGCCATTGCAGAAAAAAGAGGCAGGCTTGGAAAACTCCTGGCACAGGGGGTCAAAAAAGCTGCTCAGGAGATGGGCAGCACTGCTGAAAGTTTTGCAGTCCACGTAAAAGGAATGGAAGCCCCGGCATGGGGGCCAAGGGGAGCTTCGGGTATGGGACTTGCCATTATGACGGCTGACCGTGGTGCCTGTCACCAGAGGGCCTTTCCCATTGCCAATGAAATAGGCGGAGAAGAGTGGCAGGGTAAAACATTTACCCCCTGTGAAATAGAGGGCAAGGCAGATCTCGTTTTTGCTCTTCAGAATTATGCAGCAGGTACAGACACCCTTGTAAAATGTGATTTCGGCAGTTTCGGCATCCAGCCGTCAACATATTCAGAGATGCTGTGTGCTGCTACTGGAAAGGATTTTAAGGAAAATATTTTTGATATTGTTGGAGAACGAATCTGGAATCTGACAAGGCTCTTTAATCTAAGGGAGGGAATGGATGTTTCCGATGAAAAACTGCCACCCAGGTTTGTCAATGAACCTCTTCCCGACGGTCCTCATAAGGGAGAGAGAATTTCAGAACAGGACATGGCATATATGAAAGAAGATTACTACAGAGCCAGGGGATGGGATAAAAACGGTACCCCCGCCAATGAGACTCTGAAACGTCTTGGCATCAAAGGGCTGTTAAACGAGTAACAGGGGATAGGGATTTTGAAAAAGAACATTCTGGAAAAGGCTTGCAACAGTAACCGTGTAAACAGTGAGGAATGAATATATACCTGCCATGAATAGAAAAGAGGAAAAAAGAAAAATTACAAGACAAAAAGTCATTGAAGCTGCCACCCATCTTTTTGCAAGGCAGGGGTATCACAAGACCACCATACAGGAGATTGCCCGGCATATTGACATGACTACCGGGGCGGTTTTTCACTATTTTTCATCCAAGCGGGTGATCCTGGATGCAGTTGTGGAAAAACATTACCAGAACATGGAACAGTATGTGACCTTTCTTGGCAAAGACCATGGCTCCTATGAAACCATGCTAAAAGGACTTGTTAAGATGTTTGTCAGGCAGTACCACACAAATCCCGATGCCATCATCGGTCTGACATCTTTGTCTGCAGAATTGAGTGAAACCGGCATGCCTGTTGTAAAAAATATTCAGGCTGCCTATGATTGTTTTGTTGATGCCTTTGAATCTTCCATTGTCCATCTCCCTGAAACAATACATAAAAGAGCAGTGGCGGTGAGTTTTATTTCGGGTATCCAGGGACTGGCCGTACAGGCGCTTTTGAGAAAAAAAGAGATAAATTTTGAACAACTGGCTCAGGGATTCATTGATATTCACATATTCATGAACAATGAACAATCAGGCATGCAGAACAGTGAACAATCAGGCATGCAGAACAGTGCCTAGCCTGCTGCATCGTTCCAGTGTTTTTTTGATGCCGTAATTTGGCATCCTTTATATCACCTCAAAAGTACTTTACACTCTTTTGGGGAAAACCCTTATTAAATAAGGAGCAGCTCCAGAAAGTGTAAAGTACTTATGAAGGATGCCCGTAATTTTTTATTATTAATTGATTTTAACAGGAGAATTTTATGTTTAACAAAAAAAAGATGTACGATTATATAATTGTGGGCGGCGGTTCAGCCGGAAGTGTTCTTGCCAACCGCCTGAGTGCTAATCCAGACAACAAGGTGCTTGTTCTTGAGGCAGGACGTCCTGATCACAAACTTGATTTCAGAATTCACATGCCTTCTGCCCTGACTTATCCTTTAACAAGTAAGACCTACAACTGGTGGTATGATTCAGATCCTGAACCACACATGGACAACAGGCAGATTTACCAGCCAAGGGGCAAGGTGCTTGGCGGTTCAAGCTGCATCAACGGCATGATCTACATCAGGGGTAATGCCATGGATTATGAAAAATGGGGAAAAGTGGACGGGCTTGAGAGCTGGGATTATGCCCACTGCCTGCCCTACTTCAAAAGATTCGAGTCCCGTTTGTCAGGAGCAGATGCCTACAAGGGTGTTGGAGGTCCTATTAATCTGACAACGCCGAAATGTGACAACCCCCTGTTTGATGCTTTTTTCGGGGCTGTTCAGGAAGCAGGCTACCCCATCATCGATGATGTTAATGGTTACCAGCAGGAAGGATTTTCAAAATTTGATGCAACCATATACAGAAGCCGCCGATGGAACGCTGCCAGGGGGTACATTCACCCGGTAAAAAATCGCCGTAACCTTGATATCCAGTGCCATGCCCTGGCAACCCGGATTCTCTTTTCAGGAAAAAAAGCCGTTGGCGTGGAGTTTAAAAAAGGAAGAAAAAACAAAATTGCTTACGGCAATGAGATAATCTCCTGCGGCGGTGCCATTAATTCTCCCCAGCTGCTGCAGCTTTCAGGCATAGGAAACGCTGATGAGATCAACAATCTTGGGATCAATGTTGTCAAGGATCTCCCTGGAGTCGGTGAAAACCTGCAGGATCATCTGGAGCTTTATGTTCAGTATGCATGCAAGGAACCTGTCAGCATGTACCCTGCTCTTAAGTGGTGGAGGCAGCCATGGATAGGAGCCCAGTGGCTCTTTGGAAAAACAGGTGTTGCAGCAAGCAACCATTTTGAGGCAGGCGGATTTATCAGGGGTAATGATGAGGTCGAGTACCCTAACCTCCAGTTCCACTTCCTCCCCATTGCCATCAGGTACGACGGATCAGCTCCCAACCAGGGTCACGGCTTCCAGCTCCATGTAGGTCCAATGAACTCCGATGTAAGGGGCCATGTAAAGATCAAGTCTGCAAATCCCGAAGAATATCCGAGTATTCTCTTTAACTATCTTTCAACAGACCAGGAAAAGAAAGAGTGGGTTGAGGCGATCAGGAAATCAAGGGATATCATTGCGCAGTCTTCTTTCAACCGCCTCCGGGGAGAAGAGATTGCTCCTGGAAAACAGGCACAGTCCGATGAAGAGATCCTTGACTTTGTCAGAAAAGAGGGGGAGAGTGCATACCATCCAAGCTGTACATGCAAAATGGGTTATGACGACCAGTCTGTTGTGGATTCAGAACTTAAGGTTCACGGCGTTGAAGGATTAAGGGTAGTTGATGCATCTGTCATGCCCTCCATAACAAACGGAAACATTTATGCACCAGTAATGATGATCGGTGAAAAAGCTGCTGATATCATTCTTGGCAATACACCGGAAGCACCTTCCCAGGCACCTTTTTATAGACATGAGCCAAAATCTCAAAATTAAGGGTTTTTTAGCCCTTTTTCAATACAAATGAGGTCAGGCCTGCGTTATTGTCATTATCTGCGGCGTTTTTGGGATTATGCTGGATAGGGAAGATAATGACAATATGACCCCTCACTCACTTATTCAGTCTTGACCTTATAGAAAAAAGAGGGTAAACATATTAATCTATTTTTTTGTCCGATGGATAAAAAAATAGACAGGACAGGATAGCAACTCAGTTTTTGCGGTTAGATTTTTCTGCATGGATACAGGTGTGCTTTTTTTGTATATTTGATCATTTTAAGATTTTTTTAAGAAAATTAAAACAAAACTGGTCTGCCAGGCAGAATTGAAAGTTGAGTTGTTTATTTTAAAACCAGAAAAAGAAGGA
>JAYEHB010000263.1:0-8434 GCA_034659375.1 Thermodesulfobacteriota bacterium | reverse complement strand
ATAGTGTTCTACTGAGTAACAAAAAAGGAGTAAGCCCAAAAAAACTGAACTTAATTAAATACGGCAAAGGATTAACTTTTGAGCTAACTCCAACATGATAGAACATGCTGAGGTACTATCGACAATGACTGATCTTAGAACCAAACCCCCGAATATGGCTTACATCCCCTACCCTGAAGGGATAGGGGTTTTACGCCATCCTTATAAAATTTTCATGGACAGCCATATCAAACCCTGTGATGAGACAGAAATTATTATATCAAATTCAGGAATTAAACCAGAGATAGTCTTTAACAGCAAAGAGGTTTTTGATTATGTTAATAATTCAGGTGATGACCCTGTATTAATGGGAAAAAAGACTCTTTACATCACAGAAAATCATGGTGCTGTCATAAAAAAATGTCCTGGAACAAGTTATTACACATGCTGTGATTATACCATCCTTCACACAGGTACCTTTTGTACCATGGACTGCTCCTATTGCATTTTGCAGGCATATTTCCATCCTCCTGTTCTTCAATATTTTGTGGGACAGAAAAAAATATCCAGAGAACTTGATGGTATATTTGAGCAGAAAAAAATCTATAGAATTGGAACCGGTGAATACACAGACTCCCTGATCTGGGCAAAATTGAATGACCAGCCATCATTTCTGGTGAAAAAATTTGCAGACCAGAACAACTCAATTCTTGAACTGAAAACAAAAACTGTCAATATTGAATCATTGAAAAATCTTGATCATAACAACAAGACTGTTATTGCCTGGTCTTTAAACACTCCACGGATAATCAGCTCAGAAGAGCGCTTTACAGCATCTTTGACTGCCCGGCTTGAAGCTGCAAAAAAATGCGAATCATGGGGTTACAGACTGGCGTTTCATTTTGATCCCCTTGTTATTTATGATGGATGTGAAAAAGAGTATAAAGAGGTCATAAAGAGCATATTTACCTATGTAAGCCCTGAAAGCATACTCTGGATAAGTATTGGCTCTTTCAGATTCATGCCTCAGTTAAAGCAGATTATTGAAAAAAGATTTCCAGAATCAAAATTACCCTATGGCGAATTCATCACTGGAATTGATAATAAAATGAGATATTTCAAGCCATTGAGAATAGCTCTTTATCAGAAAATCATATCATACATTAGAGAAGCAGCCCCTGATCTTCTTCTATATTTTTGCATGGAAGACCAGGACGTATGGGAGCAGTCCCTTGGATTTTTTCCATCAAAAGAGGGTGAACTTGGCTCAATACTTGACAAAAGTGCTGTTGAACATTGCATGCTTGATGCTTCCCTGCTTTAATTTTCGTAAATATTCGGCCAGCACCCCATATTCGCCCATTTTGGTCTGCTCACATAGCATTAGTATGCTACGCAGTCCCAAATAAACGAATATGGGGCACTGGCCAAACATTTACATTACGAACCCGAATATTTACTAATTTTCTATTTAAACTACTTAAACTACTTAAACTACTTAAACTCCCCAAGAGGACGGGAAAAGGTGTATGCTGATGGTTCTTTTATCAAAATTTTTTCAGCTCTTTTAACAAGCTCTTTAGAATGGAGGTTAAATGGCAGGGCAACAAAAAACAAAACAGTTCCTAAAGCAGTCGAGACAAGACCCAATGGTCTCATCATAAGCAGATCAGCAGCCATGGCTTCATAGGACGGTTCTGTTTTATTATTTTGAGCAAAAGCTGCTGCATTTACAGCCGTAATCATAAATAAAGTTAAACTGGTAATAATTATACACTGTTTGATAGTTTTTTTCATATTACCTCCCATCTCTGTTTACTTCATGGTTTGGGTTTGCATGGTATAACTGCCATGGGCAGCCTTGGTGGTCTAAGTCTGCACACAACAAATTGATGAAGGGCAACCACAGGGGGTTGCCCCTACGGTCATGAACCAATCGGCAACTGCGAATGGTAGGGGGCAGGCCCCTGTGCCTGCCCGTTGCCACTATCCTGCCATGCTTTTTTTAACCTTTGTTCTAATTGTCTTCCTGGTCAGCTTTTATTTTTTCTATTATTTTAGGTGCCATATCACCGGGAACTTCATCATAATAGTCAAACTCCAGGGTAAAAGTTCCTCTGCCGCCGGTCATTGATCTTAAATCAGGGGCATACCTCAAAATTTCAGCCATGGGAACATTGGCATTAATAATTTGTTTATCCCCTAATGTGTCCATTCCAAGCACTCTTCCTCTTCTGGAATTCAGATCACCCATGACATCACCTGTGAAGGCATCTGGAACAAGTATGGAGATTTTCATTATAGGTTCAAGCAGAACAGCTTTTGCATCTACTGCAGCTTTTTTAAAAGCCTGGGAACCTGCCAGTTTAAATGCCATTTCCGAAGAATCCACAGAGTGGTAACTGCCGTCATCCACGGTAACTTTGAAATCAACACATGGACAGCCTGCAAGTACACCAGTCTGAGCAGCTTCCACAACACCTTTTTCAACCGCTGGAATGTATGTCTTTGGAATGGATCCGCCAACAATTTTGTCAGCAAATTCAAACCCTTTACCCCTGGGCTTAGGTTCAAGAATAATCCAGCAGTCACCAAACTGACCATGGCCGCCTGATTGCTTTTTATGTTTACCCTGAACCCTGATTTTTTTCTTAAAGGTCTCTCTATAGGGAATCTTTGGTGTACTTATCTCCATCTCAACGTTAAATTTTCTCTTAATCTTTTCAATGGTAGTCTCAATATGCACAAGCCCGCGACCGGAAAGAATAGTCTCTTTGGTCTCTACTTCACGTCTGAGCCCAAGTGCTGTATCCTCTTCCATGATTTTTCTCAATGCACCATGGATCTTGTCCTCTTCACCTTTTTTCCTGGAAGAGATTGCAAAGGAAATTACAGGCGGCATGGGCTCTGGAGCAGTAAATTTTATATCTTTATCACCACTGATGGTATCGCCTGTATGGGTCTCTTTTAATTTTGCCACAGCCATAATTGCGCCTGGCAGTGCCTCTGTTACAGGCTTTTGTACTTTACCAGTAATCTCAAGAAGCTGGGTAAACCTCTCTTTGGTGTTTGTGTTTACATTTTGAAAAGTGCCCTCTTTACCGAGTTTACCGGAAATAACTCTGAAAATGGAAAGCCGTCCTGCATAGGGATCAACAATTGTATTAAAAACAAGTCCATAAAAAGGAGCTTCAGGATCAGGAGCAATTTCAATCTCTTCGCCCTCATCATCAACTCCTGTCCATGCTCCTCTGTCAATGGGGGAGGGCATGTAATCATTTATAAAACCCAAAAGAGATTCAATACCAGTTAACTGTACAGCAGCACCACAGAGAGCCGGAGCAAATTCGCCATCAAGAATTCCCTGTCTGAATGTACCTTTAAGATCATCCTCGGAAATGGTTTCTCCTTCAAGATAGCGTTCTAAAAGATCGTCATTAAGTTCTGCAATATTTTCTATAAAGCTCTCTTTTGCAGTTTCAACCTCATCTGCCATTTCTGATGGAATATCTACAGTTTCTGCCTTTCCATTGTCACCAAATACAAAGGCTTTTCCGGAAATAAGATCAACAATACCTTTAAATTCACTCTCCTGGCCAATGGGAAGATGGGTAATAATGACTTTTTTATTTAAGGAGGCTTCACATTTTTCAACAGCTGCATAAAAATCCGCTCTCTCCTTATCAAGTTTGTTAATAAAGAGAATAGAAGGAAGATTATATTCAAGAACACATGCAGCAGCTTCCTCGGTCATGGCACTTGGACCGTCCACACCGTCAATTACCATGATCACGCTGTCTGCTAACGGCATACATGTTTTTGCAGATGAGAAAAAGTTTTGATCACCAGGAGTATCCATCAATGTAACAAAATGCTTTTTCCATTGATATTTATGAAAAGCAGTGTTGACACTTTGCTGTTTTCTAACTTCTTCGGGCTGAAAATCCATGGCAGTGTTGCCTTCTTCCACCTTGCCAAAGCGCTTTACAACACCTGTCTGATAAAGAATTGCTTCAGCCAGAGAAGTCTTACCCGCACCCCCATGACCTGCCAAAGCGACGTTTCTCATTGATTTAATTTGTTCAATCATAACAGCTCCTTTTCCAGATAATTAACATTTTATTCAACTTTCCGGGTTATCATTAACCTGAAGGTCACAAGTAACCATGAAGGTTACAAGTAAAACACTAAGGAGTAAAACCAGTCTGATTACTGGTTATACTCGTACATTATAAGCCGAATATTTAGGGCCATGGAAAAAATAAAATACACCATACGTCTTGTCTTTTTACCCGTCTTCTTCGTTGCATCAATGGGCACATATTTTTCAATGCTCCCATTGATGCGCCTTGAAGACGGGCAAAAATACTGTGCCCTATTGGTGGATTTTAAAATTTCCATGACCCTTACTCTAAATATTTTAAAGCGATTATAAACTCTCTGTTTCCTTTTGGACCAGGAACAGGGGAGGGCACAACCATCCCGATTTCATAACCTCTTTGTTTAAAGAAATATTTAATCTCTTCAACAATCTCTTCTCTTATCTCTGGATCTCGTATTACTCCGCCTTTACCTATCCTCTCTTTTCCTGCCTCAAACTGAGGTTTTATAAGTGCAAGCACTTTAGTACCGTTTTTCATGAATTTGTCTGCTGCAGGAACAACAAGTTTTAAAGATATAAATGATGTATCAATGGTAATAAGATCCACTTTTTCATTAATTTTATCAAAATCCATGTGTCTGATATTTGTTCGTTCAATAACATTAACTCTGTGATCCTGCCTTAACTTCCAGTCAAGCTGTCCATAACCCACATCCACGGCATGGACTCTTGCCGCTCCATGCTGGAGCAGACAGTCTGTGAATCCACCAGTTGAAGCTCCAATATCAAGACATACAAGATCTGTAACATCACAGGGAATAGTTTTCAAGGCATTTTCAAGTTTAAGTCCTCCCCTTGATACAAAAGGTATGTCATCTCCTTTTAAAATAATGAGAGAATCACTCTTGATCTTTGTGCCTGGTTTATCACAGCAGGAATCGTTTACAAAAATTTTTCCGGCCATGATAAGAGCATTAGCCCTCTCCCGTGACTGTACCAGCCCTTTTTCCACAACAAGAATATCAAGCCTTTGCTTAGATTTACTGTTTGACCGGACAATTTTTTGTTTGTCTTTACTGCCCAATGGTGCAAATCTCCCTTGCTGCGGCAGCAATTGCAGATGAATCCACCTGATACTCTTTTCTTAAAATATCCTGGGGACCGTGTTCCACAAATTTGTCGGCAATACCAATCCTTTTTATTCTGTAATTAAATTTGCCTTTATCTGCAAGCAGTTCAAGAACAGCACTTCCAAAGCCTCCATCAAGCACATGCTCCTCCACAGTGATAATTGAACCAATTTTTTCTGCCATTTCAAGTATCAGATCAGAATCCAGAGGTTTTACAAATCTGGCATTTACAACTGCCGCAGAGATCCCTGTTTCTTTAAGTTCATCTACAGCTTTAAGGGCCTCCTGGACAACCCTTCCAACAGCAATGATCAATATATCTTCTCCGTTTAAGAGAAGCTCTCCTTTGCCGATTGTTAAGGATTTTATATCTTCTTCAACTTCAACTCCAGCTCCCTTGCCCCGGGGATACCTAAGAGCAATGGGACCATTATGATGGACTGCTGTTTTAAGCATTCCTGCAAGTTCATTTTCATCCTTTGGTGCCATCACAGTCATATTGGGAATATTTCTAAGAAAAGCATAATCAAAAAGGCCGTGGTGGGTGGGACCGTCCTCGCCAACAATGCCCCCTCGGTCAAGGGCAAACACAACACCGTGGGATTCGATACAGACATCATGGAGAATCTGATCATAGGCCCTTTGCATGAATGTGGAATATATGGCAACAACAGGTTTTAACCCCTGGGATGCGAGTCCTGCTGCAAAGGTAACAGCGTGCTGCTCGGCAATGGCAACATCAAAAAATCTCTCTGGATAACGTTCTGAAAATTCAACAAGCCCTGTACCTTCAGGCATGGCAGCTGTAACTGCCACTATGTTTTTATCCTGTTTTGCAAGTTTTACCATGGTTTTGCCAAAGACCTCGGTATATGTTGGAACCTCACTCTTTTTTTTTACACTGTTTCCAGATTTAACCTCAAATGAGCCAACGCCATGAAAATATACTGGATTTTTCTCAGCAGGTTCATATCCCCTGCCTTTTTTTGTTCTAACATGGAGCAGGACAGGCTCTCCAAGTGTTTTAATATTTTCCAGGATATCAATGAGGTGATTGAGCCTGTGGCCGTTAATGGGACCAAAATAATCAAAACTTAATGCTTCAAAAAACATACCTGGAGTGACAAAGGTCTTAAATGAATATTCTGAACGTTTGGCAATATTATAAACATCACCACCTATCTTTGGAAGTGATTTTAAAAAAATACCAACTTCTTTTTTCATATTTTGCAGATATTGTGCAGAAAGTGTTCTGCTTAAGAAAGAAGAAAAGGCACCAACATTAGGGGAAATTGACATGTCATTGTCATTTAAAATAACAATAAGATCTCTTTTGGAGTCACCTGCCTGGTTAAACCCCTCATAGGCAAGACCTGCTGTCATTGACCCGTCTCCGATTACAGATATAACCTTGGTTTTCTCTTTTTTAATATGTTTGGCACAGGATATGCCAAGCCCTGCAGAGATTGATGTGCTGCTGTGTCCAACAGTAAACCCGTCACAGGAATTTTCACTCATTTTTGTAAATCCTGTCAATCCCTTAAATGTGCGGAGGGTATCAAATTTTTCGTATCTTCCTGTGAGAAGTTTGTGGGCATAGGCCTGGTGCCCCACATCCCAGATCAGTGTGTCATCGGGTAGAGAAAATACATAATGAACAGCTATGGTAAGCTCAACAGCTCCAAGACTTGATGCAAGATGTCCTCCTCTTTTTGAAACAACAGAAATTATTTTTTCCCTGATTTCAGTTGCAAGCAAAGGCAATTGTTGTCTGGAAAGTTTTTTTAAATCTTCACCATTTTTTATATTTTCAAGTAAACTCAAGTATCCACTCTCCTTTATCGACTCCTTGTAACTATATATTCTGCAATAAACTTTAATGGCAAAGCTCTTTGTTCATCAAACATCTTTAACGCATTAATGGAATCATTAACAAGCTTTTTTGCATATTTTTTTGATTCATCCATTCCAAGCAGGGCAGGGAAGGTCATTTTATCATTGATCGCATCTGACCCGGAAGATTTCCCCATAACAGCAGGATCACCCTCAACATTGAGAATGTCATCTGTGACCTGAAAGGCAAGTCCAATTTTTTCTGCATATACGGCAAGATTGTCAAGCATTTTTTTATCAGCCCCGGCAGAGACAGCCCCTGCTTTAAGGCTTGCCATTATCATCCGGCCTGTTTTGAGTTTGTGTATCTTTTTAAGATAATTAAGTTTAAATTCCAGTTCCCTGGAACCTGAACCCTGGTTTGCCTGGTTTGAGCTGAAATTTAAACTGGAACCTGAACTTTGGATTGAACTTTGGATTGAACTTTGGCCTGAACTTTGGCCTGAAGAGGCTGGGGACTCAACTAAGGGGGGGGCAGGTGTAAAATCTGATGGTCCATTGTCCGAGGGTGCAGAGTATGATGATGCAGAGTATGATGATGCAGAATTTGAGGATGAAAGCATATCCATCATCTGACCTTCAATCATTCCATTAGCACCCGATGCATCGGATATTATTCCCACGAGATCTAAAAGGACTGCTTTATCAGGAAATTGTTTAAAAAAGAGTTCCGGTTTTGCCAGAACATAAAACCCATGGGTAAGAAGAGCATCACCCGCCAGAATTGCTGTGGCTTCTGAAAATGCTCTGTGGCATGTGGGTTTTCCTCTTCTTAAATCATCATTATCCATGGCAGGAAGATCATCATGGATTAAAGAATAGGTATGAATCATCTCAATGGCACATGCACAGGGCAGGGCGGTCGAACCGCAATTTTTACTTACAATCTCTGCTGCAGCCATTGCTAAAACCGGACGAATTCTTTTTCCTTCTGCCATGAGTGAGTGCCTCATGGCCTTTGTCAGTTCACGATCTAAAACGCATTTTTTTAAAATTATTTCAAGATGTTCATTTATGAGATCCCTTTTTTCCTTTAAATAATCAGACAGCCTAAAGGATCTATTCTTTTTATTCTTATTCATCGTTAAAAACTTTTTCTTTAATATTCTCCTGATTGTCCTTATAACCGGCATACCCTGAAGGGCAGAAACCAAAGAATGAAAGTCCATGATTACAGTCGTTTGGATGGAGTTTCATATAAACGACTTAAAAACTCAGGCCGTCGTTGTCTTCTTCAAAAAAATCTTCTTTAATATTCCCCTGATTGTCTTTTAAAAGAACTCTTACTCTCTTTTCTGTCTCATCAAGCTTTTTAAAACAGAATTGAGAA
>JAYEHB010000262.1:0-8451 GCA_034659375.1 Thermodesulfobacteriota bacterium | reverse complement strand
GGGGTAAGCTGGGTATTAATTCTTGATTTGGCGGGGTATGGCGGCGGGGTATTTTTCGATACTTTAGCGTAAGAGTATTTCGTCATCCTTTTGGGGGGTAGGCGTAAGAGTATTTGTATCCTATCAGTTTGCAGAAACCCTTGAAAAAGAACTTGATTATACCCTGGAAGCATCAAATATGGAAAGAGTTGCACAACAGGTTATATTTAATTCAACTATTCATATTCCAAAGGTTTTTCTGGAGCAAACCACCACAAATGTACTAACCATGGAATATATTGACGGGATTAAAGTTTCTGAAATTGAAAAATTAGATGCCAAAGGCTTTGATAAACATCTTCTCACACAACACGGAGCTGATTTTATCATGATGCAGGTTTTTGAATATGGTTTTTTTCATGGTGATCTTCATCCTGGAAATTTATTTGTACTGCCGGGTAATGTTCTCTGTCCTGTTGATTTTGGTATGATGGGATTTATTGATCAGCATACAAGAGATATGTTTATTGATCTTATTGCAAGCATTGTGATGCAGAATATGTCAATGGCCTGCCGGTATCTTCTGGAACTGACTGAATACGATGAGGAGCCTGAGCTTAGAAGGCTTGAAAAAGATATTGCTGATTTTACAGGACAATATCTGTCAAAATCTCTTAAAGATATCAATATGGGAAGGTTATTGCAGGATCTTTTAAAGATAACTTTTCGTCACAAACTAAGAATGTATCCTGAAACTTTTTTGATGATGAAATCATTTGCTTCCGTGGAAGGGGTGGCTCATATTCTTGATCCTTATTTTGATATGGTGAAGCATGCTGCTCCTTATATAAAACACGCAAAAGCTGCAAGATTTACCCCGAAAAAAATATCTAATGATCTCACCATGGCATCTCTTGAAGGTATTCAGTTTTTACAGGATTTTCCCAGGGAGTCCATTGGAGTAATCCGTCAATTACGCAAGCGTCAACTTGTTGTTGGCTTTGATTTTAAGGGACTTGAAAAAGTGCTTTTAACTCACCATCAGGTTAACAACAGAATCTCTCTTTCAATAATTATTGCTGCATTAATAATAGGTGCTGCTCTTATTCTCTGTTTTAAAATTCCACCACTGTTTCTCGGTATTTCAATAATTGGGATTGCTGGTTTTATCCTGGCAGCAGTTCTGGGGATCTGGTTCAAACTTGGAAATTAAATATATGATGAGTCCAGACAGGAATTTGCTTTTTGTTTAAAAAAGTACAGAAAAGGAAAAATTATGCCTGAAAATTTTAGAAATTTTTCAACTGACCTCCGCAGCGCAGGGAGTTTAACGGTTGATGCTGTTACCGGCACCACAGATATAGTAGAAGCATTACATCATGCAATAATCAGTTTCTCAGGAATATTTGGTTCATCAGATCAATATAGGACAAAGGGTATAACTGGTATGGTTTACCGGAATATCCGTGCAGTTACTGAATTGGCGGGAAACGGGATCAATATTTTGCTCGACCGACTCAGCTCGATAATAGGAGAAAAGGATTCATCCCCGGGTCGTGAAGCTGTTATTTCCGCATTAAATGGTGTTATAGGAGATCATCTTGCTGCCGGACAAAATCCTCTTGCCATTTCCATGCAATTTCGTTGTAATGGAAAACCATTAAACGAACAAGCTCTTTCTAAAATTATTCAGCAATCCAACGGCCGACTTGTAATAATGGTACACGGATCATGCATGAATGATTTACAATGGAACAGGCAGGGGCATGACTATGGTGCAGCCCTGGCTCGTGATCTGGGGTTCATGCCGCTTTATGTCCATTATAACACTGGACTTCATATTTCTGAAAACGGCAAAAAACTGTCCAGGCTGATTGAAACAATTATCGATCAATCGTCCCAGCCGATAAAACTTTTTATCATTGCCCACAGTATGGGAGGACTTGTTTCTCGAAGTGCATGCTATTATGGAAAAAAATCAGGTGATACATGGCTGAATCATCTTCAAAAACTCGTATTCCTCGGTACGCCTCATCACGGGGCACCATTGGCTAAAATCAGCAGCTGGATTGATAATATCCTGGAAATATGCCCGTATAGTGCTCCATTTTCCCGCCTGGGAAAAATTAGAAGCTGTGGACTTACTGATCTGCGTTATGGCAATGTTGTGGACGAGGATTGGAAAAATCACAACAGATTCGATTTTTCAGGGGATATTAGGATTCCAGTGCCTTTGCCGGAAGGCGTGCAGTGTTATACAATAGCCGCAAGCACCGGCAAAAAATCAAGCAAGCTCGGTGATGATTTTGTGGGAGATAGTCTTGTGACATTAACAAGTGCGTTGGGGTACCATAAAAATGCTGCATTAAAGCTTTTGTTTCCAGAAACCCATCAGATGATTTACCGTAATATGAACCACATGGATCTTCTCTATCATCCTGAAATTTATGAAACCATAAAAATGTGGTTAAAACCTGAATAGAATGCCTATTGCTTTGTCAGAGCTAAAAGTCAGGGTAATTACCCGAGCATAATTAATTCTATGTTTTGTAATTGAGATTGTCATATATAGCAATAATCTCGCCGAAATTTTTATGGAATTATTTTTGCTCAGGTACTTACTCTTTTATTAACAACCCTAAAATTAATTAATGACAAAGCACTATGTTCAGAATTGCTCTGTGTTTTGACCTCCTTTATTCCACCACAAAATTTAAACAGGATACCGCAATGTACATTTGACTGATTTATTTTGATATTTGATTCATTCTCCTCTCCCGGGTGGTTTGGTTTAATCGAACAAAAAGATCACCTGCACCGCCCGGATGTTTGCAAAAACCCGGCAGTTGTCGGCGTCAGGTGAAGCGTCTGGTTGGCTTGTTTAGCTGTCAAACTCAATTTTTATTTCTTGAAGGTTGATGAGAGCTCCAGCACGGACAAGAAAATCCATACCTAAAATGCCATTGATTTGGAACCCGTAATCCATTCCACCAATTTCGATTTCAAAATTTGAAATTTTCTTCTCACCGATTTGCAGATAGTCAATGAGTCTGGTAAAAACCACCTCACTGCCGCCTACACCGCTAATAGTATGCAGAACATCCTCCGCAAGTGGAGTTATATTTATCTTGGCTAAAAAGTCTGCCGATAGCACTGTGCTACTTGAACCGGTATCAACGAGAATGTCCGGAATTTCGAGTACATCTCCTTTGTAACTAACCCTTACGGTCGTAAATGGGAGGTTATGTTTCAGCGACAGCTGCATTGTCCCTCCGTATGCCTACCCATTGCCGTTCTATAATATTGAGCTCTTCACGGCTTGTATGGACAAAATAGAATTCCCTATTGGGATATTGCCGGTGAACTTGCCGATAGCTCTGCATTGCAGAATTGCCATCGGTACAGCGGTCAACAATCGCAATTTTATCGAGAATACGGCGATTTTCACGCGTTGTATGCGCATGCAGGGCCTCAATAATCAGCCATTGATTCGGGTAGGCCTTGCGAACATCGTACCATTGCATTTTTAAACTCCTTGTTTTTTTTGCTTAGACTATAGCATATATCTCGACCATTTTACAGCACAACTTTTCTCTTTTGAATGTGAGGTGACAAGGCAAATGGCATTGAGCCAACCATTTATTATCAGGTATATTTGCCCTGATAATAGCCCAACTCGTGAGTCCTAAGTTTTTTATGATAAAATGTTGTTTAATTTCAATTATATAAAATATTTTTCATTTTTTTAAACGCATTTTTGGGTAAAGCCGTGCCAACTTTGTGCCAAACTATAGCAAAAAAAGAGGTGCAAAAAAACCATAAAATAACAAACACTATAAAAACAAATAGTTAGGATCACATAGAACTTAGGACTCACGAGTAGCCCAATACATCTATTATCAAAGCAACTTTGCTCTGATAATAGAAAAAATAATTTATTATCAAGGCTCTTTTGCCTTGATAATAACCAAAAAATTATATTATCAAGGCAAATTATCTTGACAATACACATACTTAAGTTAAAAACATTTATTATTTTCATATGAAAAATATGAAATAATTTTTTTTTAACATTAATTTTTTTATAGGGGTGAATTGAAAATATGTCAAGTAAAATAATTAAAAGGGGCATAATGGGGACGTCTATGCTTTTATGCTTTTCTCTTCTATAAACTCCACTCTGGCTTCATCTGCTATTTTTTCACCTCTCCTGAATAATCAATTTACGGGCTTGGTTCTATATTCGGCCACTTGATGGTGGGGTCAGGCTTTCGTTATTGTCATTATCTTGACTGGCTACCAACTTAAAGCGGGACAATTTCCGCCATTTTGGCTCCATGGCAATACCACAATCAAGCAAAAATTAAGGGCTTGCTAACTAATTGAATTTACAGGCTGTCCCGCCTTATGTCCGTAGCCTCCAGGTATTTCAACCATGTTGAAAAAAAGTAGATATGGAGAATGCATTAAAATATCGGTGGTTAAAGGAAAACCTTCTTTTAAAGAAAATTTACAAGAGATTGAAAAAAGAGATAAACGTTTTGGTAAAAGCCTAATTTTCTCAAACATGCTGGAAGCAGAAACAGGATATTTGATCGATACCTATAATGAAAAAGATATTATCGAAAAAGATTTTCATCTTTTAAAAGATGTTACATTAATACGTTTCAGGCCAATTCGACATTGGACAGATTCTAAAATTCGAGCTTTTGCTTTTTGTTGTGTCGTTTCGATGATGCTGATAAGAGTTATGCAATGGATGACCGAACAGAAAGGATATAAAATGAGTACAACTGTCCTGAAAGATGAATTAACAGATATCCAGGAAGTTATAATGGTTTATAGTTCTAAAGATGCGGAACGTAAAATTACTGAAAGGAGTGCTGTTCAAAAAAAACTTTGGAAAATTTTTGAATTGGGAAAAATAGAAAACCAGTTGTCACTACACAAATAAAATAGTAATCCACTTTATTTTCAATTGGTTATGGTTACAGATATGACATGCGTAGAAGATTCAGGTTATTGTTGTGCCTTATTTGTGCCTTATTATGGTTTTTTCAGTTATCTTGAAAATATAGCAGAAGAAGAGCTTGCCGGTAAAATTGTAATCACCACAACGGCATATGAGTGTACCCTTTTTGAATTATTCTCCCCCCTCTCCAATCATGGAGAGGGGCGGGGGGTGAGGTTTCATGGCAGCCATTTCCCCCTGTTAATCAAAAAAGGGTACACTCAAATTAATTAATGACAAAGCACTATGTTCAGAATTGCTCTGTGTTTTGACCTCCTTTATTCCACCACAAAATTTAAACAGGATACCGCAATGTACATTTGACTGATTTATTTTGATATTTGATTCATTCTCCTCTCCCGGGTGGTTTGGTTTAATCGAACGGCTAAAATGAGCTGCCACAG
Source organism: Thermodesulfobacteriota bacterium (assembly GCA_034659375.1). Lineage (GTDB taxonomy): Bacteria > Desulfobacterota > Desulfobacteria > Desulfobacterales > Desulfobacteraceae > DATFJZ01. The sequence continues at coordinate 3,057 of JAYEHB010000262.1, read as the reverse complement.
AAGCCACCCTAAATCTTTGAATTAACGCAAAATCGGCTCGGCTTTTGTGGTCAGCTCCATTTTTTTGTTCGCCTATTTCATGCCACTTTGCGATATTGGGTTACTTCCACTTGACGATGTATATTTTTAGCGTCTTCTACTATATTTTCTATGTTTGTAGCTACTTCGTCAGAAAGCCACTCATTCCCACATAATGAACAAAGTGTTGCTGGTACGTTCCTGATCACAACCAGAGTATCTTCCATGTCTACCGTGAATGTTGTGGTTCCTTGTTTTTTAAGTCCCCCACAAAGTGGACAAATATTTTTAGTTGAACTCATTACCTCCTCCTGGTTTTAAAGTCTGTTTCAAAATGTTCTTCATCTGGCCAATAAGCTGTGATTAAAAATATCTTTTGCTCGGTAAGATCATAGGCAATAACTGCATGCAATGGCTGATTTTGCCATATTCCATGGAATAATCCACTTGGAAAAGGGTTGTCGTTAGAATAATTTTCAATCATCTCTCCTGTACAAATGATATGTTTCACAGCTGCTCTGCTAATTCCCTTCTCGAACATCCTCTTTAGAGCATGTGCAGACCATTCTATTCTACCTTGCTGGATTATACCGACCAATTGATCATGATTCATTGTCTACTTATCCCTATTTTAATTTCATGGTGAACTTTGGTGAAATATACTCGATGATCAAATTTTTTAATGTTGACATTTTCCTGTGAGGGGTCAGGCCTGACCCTATTTTCGAGAAATCAGATATAAAAACTTGATCATGAACTTAGCGCCCTTTGGGCGGACTTTCTGTAACATGTTGATTTGATAGTTAATAAAATGGAAATTCCTATACTATCGAGTTATAGTTTCAGAACCAGTCGAATACCATCATCAATTTGTTCCATTACCCTGCTGGATAAGGTATGTACTTTTTCTGTGAAGAATGATTTGTCAACAGTAATTAATTGGGAAACATTGACAACACTCTTCTTCGGTAATTTTGACTTAGTAGCAGGCAGTAAAATATTGCCGGGAGCTGCCGCCAAACGAATATTAGATGTGATGATAACAGCAATAATAGTATTAATATTGCTGTTATTAAAATCATTTGATTGAATTACAATTAACGGCCTTTTGTAACCAGGTTCAGATGCAGTTGGCTCTGATAATTCAGCCCACCATATTTCCCCGCGTTTTATTACCATTCTTCTTTTTCGATTGAATTAAACTGCATGGAAGAAAGAGTTTTATTTAATTTTGAGTTTTGATTGGCATAGACCTTGTTTAATTGTTTTGTAATGTGATCAGTTGGGTGTTTCTCAAGAAATTGGGCAACTGCCTTCGCATAAAGATTACTTCTGGAAAAACCGTGGTTTTTTGCATATTGATCAGCGGCTACAAATAATTTGTCAGGTATTGAGATTGCAGTTTTCATAAAGATACCTCCGCTTGTATTTATTGTGTATTTTGAAAAAATTCTAAAAATAGAATAGTAAGTATAACCGCAGTAATACCTATTGTCAATTATATTTTGAAGATAACGCTAAACTCACCTGCTGCGCCAATAACTTACGGGAAAACGCACCCGTTCTCGCAGTCAGGTGGAGCGTTTTGTTGGCCTTCATGACAATTTCAAAATACCGAGTTAACTTGCCAACTTTTACCTAAAAGTTAGTAAATTGAAAAAAACTCCAAAAAGCCTGTCAATAGTAGGCTTCATTAATTTTCTATCCAACTTTCCCTCTTAAGTCTGTTTTTAACCAGAAAATCTAAATTATTCATATCTTTATCATTTGAAACAAGCAAGAGATTATATCTTTTTGCCGTTGCCGCAATCAGTAAATCCATGTCGTGGATTGATCTGCCGATTATACTCAGTTCCGCCTTGATTCTTACATAATTATCCCAAACCTCATCGTCTATTTTTAATTCAGGGAAAGCCTCTTTGAGGCTTGCTATTCTTTTCAGATTTTTTTCTCTGTTTTGAGATTTTTCCGCTCCAAACCGCAATTCAGCCACCACAGCTTGGCTGAGATACAAATCCACAGTATCTTTTATCTGTTCGATTTTTTCAAAGACACGCTGTTCTTCAACTGACCTTTTCTCTGCCTTCTTTCTTAAAGCGTTCAAATAATTGACACAAATATTGGTATCAAGTAAACAATTTTCCATAATATTAATCATTTTTACTCAAAAAAATTATAATAACTTGAATCTTTTGTGCTTCTTGATTTTTTAATCTCATCTATACTTAAATCATCGCTATTATTGTTGGATTCCTGCATAAGAGATTTCAGCACATTATTTCTTATTTCTTTTGGTATATGTGGAAGAAGATTCTTTTTTAATCCAATTTTTGGCTTATTCTTGAAAGGATTGTTTTGCTCAGCATTTGGTTTCACTTTAATAATAATCTGAAAGGTTTTATCAGGCGTTTCTCCAATTTGTTCCAACCATTCCAAAGGCAAAGTTTTTCCTCGCACGTTATCTATCATTCCTATTGACATATCGCTTTCCTTTGTTTTTATGAATAATAACTTAATGAATAATACGGTCTATCCAACTGAATTGTAAACAAATTTTGCTCAAAAGGCAACTTTTTTTTCATAAAAAAAAGTCCTTCGTAATGGTCAACTCAGGACACACGAGCCTCAAAAATTTTTACGAGAACCTCAACATCATAAACAAAAGAAATATTTTAAAACAGAAAAGTGTAGAAGACAAAACTCCCCAACTTTTGGGCTACCGCCATAAGGCGGGACAGCCTGTAAATTCAATTAGTTAGCAAGCCCTTAATTTTTGCTTGATTGTGGTATTGCCATGGAGCCAAAATGGCGGAAATTGTTCCGCTTTAAGTTGGTAGCCGATTAATCTGACCATATCATTCAAACCCTTGCCCTTACCCGGATGAGGCTTCCCGGAAGGTGTCTATCTCACGAGTTCCACCCCTCTTGCTACGCAAGATTTGGTACTTTGTCGGAAGGGCTTCATACCAAACTTTGGATGCACCAAAAAAGCATGCATCCTAGGGTACCGGTATGATAATACCGGGTTTGGTCGCAATC
>JAYEHB010000261.1:0-8460 GCA_034659375.1 Thermodesulfobacteriota bacterium | reverse complement strand
AATTACAGCATACAATATTTATTAAAATATGAGTATTAAATCAAAAAATATCAAAACGCATATTATAATAACGAAACAGTAAATATTAAACAGAAAAAATGGGGGTATTATGATCACAGAAGCGACAAAACAACTAACAGTAATAGTTCCAGAAGCCATGTATTGGGATTTTAAAAAAGAACTTGCAAATAGAAAAATCACATCAAAACAATTTTTTACAGAACAAATAAAAAAAGAAATTAACCATGGAAGGTGTAGGAATAAGGCTGAGATTGATATTGCCAATACCTCAAGATTTTATGTATCAGACAAAAAGAAGCAACCACAAAGAAAAATTATCAGAACTTTTTCTACAGGATTTGGTATATATAGTATCAAAGAAATACTTCACAAAAAACTAAATGGAACAAAACCAAAATTGCTAATAATCAACAATCAACAATCAACAATCAACAGATAGCTGTAAAAAGCTGGACAGATGTATCAATGAATTTTGTTCAATGGCTGATAGATAACAGATACCTTACTAATACAGAAACACCCGTTCCAATTAAAAGAGGGGGGTCTAAATTTTTTATAAATTCCAAAGCAGAGCATGGTGAAGTTAGAGATGCCAAGTGGAAAAAAGTGGGGGATTTTTTTGTTGATGTAAAATATAGAGCGGAAGACCATGTTCAAAATATAAGAAAAACGTTGCGTCATCTCAACATACAAGATCTGGAATCTGCAATTAAAATTCAAATTTGACACATAAAGGTCAAAAAATGAATGCTTTGAACCTAATATATTGTGGGTATTGATCATCGTTTGGTCAAGATAAGTTTTAACTCCATACGGCATGCAGGGATAAAGTTATGATAACAGTGCCTTATGGAATGTTAGATTCGGTCAGTTCCACAGATGGCCGAAACGATGATCAAGGCTTTTAAAATCAATCTGGCTGGTAAAATGCTCTTCCGGCCTTTTGTTTCCATTTTTAATATTTTGCCTTGACAAAGCAGTCCCCCATCAAATATAGCTGTTAAAAATTCAGTAATCGTTCACAGGGTATGCACCTTGCGTTGTCTTTGCATTTGAAGTACATGAGTACGTATCGTGCGTGCGTGCTTGGGCTTTGCATCTTGGAAAGGCCGGATTATACAAACCTGGCATTTTAGACGTATGGTAAGTTTGGTAACTTTTGTGGAGTATTTCGAAGGCAGATTGATGGTTCTCTCTATTAAAAAAAGTTGTCCTGGCAAAGGTAAATGCCTGAAATATAGGAGGGCATTGTGACAGCAGAAAAAATAACTCAGATCAATATAGGGCAATTGATCCCGCAGTTTAACGACTTTTTAGGTTTGTCACAATTAAATATTGCCAGTGATGTATCCATTGACGAGATGAAATCCGGAATCGCCGGAGTCATTAACGGTGCCAAGCTTGCATTTATGACCTCGGTCTGGGGAGTGAGTCTGAGCGTTATTTTTAATGTTTATGAAAAATGGATAGAAGGTCGTGCCCGCCGGAAAGTAACCGCTCTACAGACAAGCATCGACCAATTATTTCCCCGTATCAGTGCAGAAAGCCAACTGCAGCGTATTGCTGATGATGGAAAGCAGTCCCGTGAAAACCTTCAGGGGCTGGCTGAAAAAATTGGCGAAAAAATGCAGGAATCTCTGCTGGACGTTACAGCAGAAATTCAATCCGGGCTTGAAAACAGTCTACAGAAAATCATGACTCCGGCCATTAGCAAGCTGGTGGATGAAACCTCGGACGGCAACCAGAAGGCATTGGAAAATCTGCTTGAAAAATTTATGGATCAATTTGGTGAGATGGGGGCTCAACAGCGGGGTGCCATGGACCAAGCATCTGAAAAGATAAATGTGGCACTTGACGGCCTGAATAGTTCCATGAATGCTTTTGTTAATAACCTGCAAACTTCGCAGCATGCTTCCGGAGAACGGGAAAAAGAGCTGGTCAACGCCATTTCAATTCAAGTTTCTCAGTTAGTTGAACAAGGCAGAAAACAGCAGCAAACACTTACAGGCTTTGTTGAAAAACAACTGGGTGATATGGGGAGTGAGTTCAGCCGTCGGGAAGAAGCGGCTCAGCAGCGGGAACAGGATTTGGCAGAGAAACTATCCAGTCAGGTAAATTTTATGGTTAAAAGTGCCAATCAGCAAAATAAAAGCATGTCTGAGTTTGTGGAAAACAAACTAAATACACTTACACAGAATTTTGACAATCGAGACAAAGATACTGCCAAGCGGGAAAAAGAACGCAGCCGGATCTTTGTTGCACAGACCAGTGCCATGAAAGCAGAAACAAAACAACTGCTTGAAAGAGTTGAGCAGGGGTTACAAACTCAGCTTGCGGCTTCTGCTCAACTGATCGAACAGGGCAAAAACTTGCAGGTTAGTGTTGAATCGTCTGTCCGGGCAAGTGCAGAAGCAACTATAAGTATGAAGACAGCCGCTGCAGAACTGAATTCAGCCGCCAGCAGCATGAATCTATTTGGAACCCATATTCGTGAGGCGGGCGATACTTTGTCAGGTTCTGTAACTGCCGCAGTGGAAAGTACCAAAGACCTGGCAAGGCAGAATCAACTCAGCAGTGAGCAGATGGAAATTTTGCGGAAACAGCTTGTTAATAATACAGCCAGGTTTAAAGATGTAGTGCAACAAATGCAGGCACTGATTGCATCTGCCGATGCCACTTTCAACAATATGAATACCCACCAGAAAGAGTATCTCTCTGGACTAAAACAGAATGTCGAAGATCTGGCATCACAGATGACGGAGTTGCTTGAGGAGTATGCAGCCCAGGCGAATGGTCAGACCGAGAGACATCTAAAAATCTGGGCAGAAGGTACCACCCAGTATGCCTCTCAAATGAACAATGCAGTAAACGCCTTGTCAGGTGTTGTGGATGAAATAGAAGTCAAGCTGGGAGGCTGATATGAATAGACGATTTGGCAGTAAACCAGTTCAGGTTGATGAGGAGAATCCCTACTGGCTGTCGTTCTCTGATTTAATGTCCGCTTTGCTGGTGGTGTTTATTCTGGCAGTCGTTGCATTGATTATTGAACTGACCCAGACCCAGAAGATAGTTGAACGGGATATTGAACAGCTTCGCAATGCCGAAAAGGCACGCCGGGATATTCTCTATGAAGTTCGGGACGAGCTGGCAAAGCAAAATATTCTGGTACATGTTGCTGATAATGATACGGTATTGCGTATTCCCGAAACAACGCTGACTTTTGCCTCTAACAGCTATGATATCCCCCGGGAAAAAGATGTGCAGAGGGAGGTGGCGGCTATTGGCCGGGCTTTGCACAGGGCCATCAATGAACCCTTTAAGACAGACAGCACCGGTATGATGCGTTATGAGTATCTGGATACGGTGTTTATCGAAGGGCATACCGACAGCAGAGCATCACCCAGGGTAAAGGGTAACTGGGGGCTCTCTTCTTTTCGGGCGATTTCTCTGTGGGAATTCTGGGAAGACAACCTCAACCTGGAACCTCAGTTTAATGATATGACAAACGCTTTTGATCAAAAATTATTTTCAGTAAGCGGGTATGCTGCCTCACGGCGTGTTCAAGACGTTGAACAAACCGATGAGCAGAGATGCCGGAATCGCCGTATAGATCTGCGTTTCACAGTGAAGCGTCCTTCCATATCAGAGCTTGAGAAGATTGCAGACCGATGAAACTCAATATTCGACAACTGAAATTTTCTCTTCCAGATAAGCCATTCGGCCATCACCTGGAACATGTGCAAAAGTTAGAAAATCAACTAAAAGAGCTGGCCGGCAAAGCAGGTACCGAAAATGAAAAATTTCGCAGGGCCTATGACCGCCTGCATAGAAATGTCGAGCTTGACCGGAATCTGGCCAATGAACTTGATACCCCGATAAAGGTGCGGGCTTTGGCACTTATGCTGAATACGGAAATCGGAGAAAAGCTTAAACTGACAGAACGGGTATTGGCTAAAATTGATCAGCTGCGTCCCCGGCCAAGTTCTCTTCTGATTCAGAATCTCTATCAGTACTATCTAACCCACTATGATCGTAATGATAATCATCATGCCATTGCCATGTGGCTCCTGAATGCCCTGCCGAAACGTGATTTGAAGCAGCCTTTTCACGATCAACTGTTAGGTCTGAATGGCCCGAAATGGATGGCCCAGGAAGCTATTAGCAAGAACAGAGAATTTCAAAATCAGATAGTTTATCTGGGCCTGGATAAATATGCCTCTGGTCATTTCATGACGGTTGCCAACAATATTTATTTTGTTGAGCAGCTACGCAATATTCCAGTTAACCAGCCCCATGATCTTCTACGGGAAGTTCAGAAACCGTCTGTTTATAATCGTCGTTTTGATGAACATTTATTATTGGGTCATAAAGTGCTGGAAATCCTGATCAGCCGTGCGGCCAATACCAAAGTGGATGATAGCTGGCGGGATGTGGTACTGGCAATTGCGGGTGACCCCCGTGTACCACGCAGCAATCTTAAATATCAGAAGTGGTGGAGTCAGATCGATAAAAAGCTTCGCACCGTTGTCAATGGCTGGTTATCAAAACTTGATTTGAGATTATTTCTGGAAGCACTTGAAAATTTTTCCAATCTGCCAGGCAAATATGATTTGCAGAGTATGTTCCCATCCCGAAAAAAATTTCTTGAGGGACTGGAAGATAAAAAACTGGTGACAAAGACCCGCCTCTACCTTGCCCGGGGTGCTGAACGTTACCTGTGCAGCCAGTATAAAAAAGAACACCTTCCTTCATACTCCATTGTAAAAACTACCGATAAATCACTGATCTATGTCCAGCTTGGCAGCGGGAATGCCCATTTGATTGAAGGAAGTCATAGCTGCCGTCTATGGATCTACAGGCATCTTCATGACTCGGCAGTCGTATTTGATTATTCAAAAACTAATGTCAGCTATCCTGAGCTGACCCAGGAATTGAACAGCCATATGCGGGAATTTGCTGAGGCAGACATTATCCATAACCGCATTACATGGCAACACAAGGCTCTTAAAACGCTCAATCGTATTGGTATAAATATCAGAGCACAGGATGTACTGACTCTTGAAGACTACAAAGAGTTTAAACGTAAATTCGGAGCAATATGATGGATATTAGAAATTTACTCGACAAACTGCGGAGCAGATCAGACCAGAAAGAAAAACATATGGTTGAGGCTGATTTTGAGGGACTGAATTTTTCTACTGAACCGGCATTGTCAGGCAGAATAGCCAGGAGTGAGGCCGGTAACTGGATTACCCACCAGTATATTGCCCTTTCCATGCTGGTTGAACAGGGGGATGCAGAGGTTATTCCCAATGGTTTTATTGTTCCAACAGAGGTGGCGGTTAAGCTTGATGATGATACCCGAAAACTGCTGGAGCTGCATCCACAATGGCAAGGGAGAATAAAGGCAGATGTAAAAGGTGTCACCAGTGCTTCCGGTTTTACTGTTAACCTGTCGGTGGAAACAGCCAATGGCGGTTTTACCCGCTCATTTGAAATTATTGGCCCGATTCTTCGATTAACAGAAAAGCAGCAGTTTATGCTGACCCCGGCCCAGCAGCTGATTTTTGGTGCACATCAGGCCCACAGTGATTCTGATAAAACAGAGTACGATAATCTAAAGCTGTTGCTGGCTTTGCAAAAGGGGCAAAGCTTTGGTGCCGGCATTGATCTTGGTCACTTTGACAAGCTGGATGTTAAAGCTCCGGATGCCATATCCATTAATGCGGAACTGGATGCAAAGGGCAATCTGATTCTGACCCCGTTTATGGGCCAGAATGCCAGCCATAAAAAAATTTCCAGGGTGCTGGGCCAGCTGCATTCAAAAAAAGCGACAGCTCTAAGAGTGGATGACGAAATTATTCTGTTTGATGAACAGAAACTCAAGGCCATTCATGAGATTTTAAAGAACCGGACTGTACCCAAATCCAAAATCAAAAAGTTTCTTGATAAACCAACAGCGTTTATTGATGCCAGTCTGGTAGATCTTGATCTTGGTTTTTCCCTTCGTGTGAAAGGAGCAACAGTTTTTAAGCATGCCTACTTTGGTGAAACCGATGATTCAGGTATTGACTGGTTCGGGCAGGCAGCTTCCAGTGGAACTGTTCTTTCCATCAACAAAATCAAAGAAAAAGTTGAAGATCAGGCAACCTTGGATGAGCTGAAAAATGATATTGAAAATGCCTGTAAAACCGGAGCCCAGGAGCTTGAATTTCAGGGCAGCACCTATGATATCTCTTCCCGGGAGATGATTGCAGATACCCTGAAACAAATTGAAAATAAAATTCAGGGTGATGTAACAACTGATGAGCCGGATGAGCCGGGTGATAGTGATGATTCAGCCAATGGTGAAGAGACTGAATCAGGGGGGAAGCCGGAAGTTGCCGTAGTCGATATTCAGTTGAATGATGAAGATTTGGAGATTGCCTCACCCACGGTAGATAAAATTATTGCCGATATCCTTTACCCACTGGACAAACTGAATTGGGCAAACTATGCCCGAAAGCCATTTCCCCACCAGGAAGTGGGTGTACAATGGATTGTGGGGCTGGCAACAAACCAATGCCAAGGCGGTCTGTTGGCAGATGATATGGGGCTGGGTAAAACATTTATGGCCCTGTCCGCCATTGATCAGCTCTACAAGCTCAACAGTGATTCTGATGCAGCAAAAAAACCGGTACTGATTGTTGCCCCTCTCAGCCTGCTGGAAATCTGGAAGGATGAAGTCGAAAAAACCTTCACTGATTCGCCTTTTACATCCATTGTGATTCTCCAATCCAGTGCTGATCTGAATTTCTATCGTACTGGGGGTGTTGAAATTCGGAAGCAGAGTGTTATAAAAGAAGGCGAAGCAACAATAAAGTATTCTCTGAATGTGGGAAAAAATTTTGGTACTGACAGACTGGATTTACCTGAACGTCTGGTGATTACGACTTACCAGACCTTGCGTGACTACCAGTTCTCCCTCTGTTTGATTGACTGGGGTATGGTGGTCTTTGATGAAGCACAAAATATCAAAAATCCCAATGCCCTGCAGACCCGTGCTGCCAAAGGGCTGAAAGCAGATTTTAAATTAATGGCTACAGGTACGCCTGTTGAAAACAGCCTGGCAGATTTCTGGTGTCTGATGGATACAGCCTGCCCTGGGCATTTAAGCAATTACCAACCGTTCACGAAAGAGTATGTAACGCCTATTCTTCAGGCGAAAGGTGATGAGATAGAAGAAGTTCGTGGTCGTATAGGCCGTGAACTGCGCCTGAAAGTCGGGCCGTTGATGCTGCGCCGGATCAAGGAAGATAACCTTGAAGGACTCCCGCAAAAGAGGATTTATGTAGGAATAAAAGGTGATGCGTGGACTTTCCTTGAATCCTTAAAGGCAACAATGACAGGCTGTCAGTTAGAAAGATATAATACAGCATTGGAAATACAGGTTGAGGCTGAAAGTCGCCAGGTACTTGGATGTCTGCAGAGGCTGAGGGATCTGTCTCTTCATCCACGGTTGGCCGATAAAGGCAGGCTTGATATGCCTGACCGAAAAAAACAGCTGGCTAAGTTGTTTGATGAATCTGCAAAAATGCAGAGTCTTATTAATGTACTGGAACAGATAGAACAGCGTGGCGAAAAATGTATTATTTTTTCTGTTAACAAGTGCCTCCAGCTCTTTCTGAGTCAGTCTCTGGGAAAATGGTTCAAAACAGGCCCATTATCAATAATCAATGGTGATGCCAAAGCAATTGCCAGGCGGGACTCTGTGCCGACCCGCAAAAGTATGATTGCTGATTTTGAAGCGAAGAAAGGCTTTAATATTATTATCATGTCACCCATCGCAGCAGGTGTTGGTCTGACAGTCGTTGGAGCCAATAATGTCATTCATTTTGAAAGACACTGGAACCCGGCAAAAGAGGCCCAGGCAACAGATCGCGTTTACCGGATTGGTCAGAAAAAAGATGTCAATATCTATATCCCTATTGTGCATCATCCTGAGTTGGAGTCTTTTGATGCCAATCTCCACATGCTTCTCAGCAGAAAAACATCACTGAAAGATGCGGTTGTTACGCCTGAACAGGTGGTTCCGAATCCGCCCGGATTCGGAGCCGGGGCTTTTACCCCGGATCACAAAATTACACAAAAAGACCTTCTCAAAATTTCCTGGGAGCAGTTTGAAGCACTATGTGGGTTATTGATGGCACAGAGCTTGAGTGCTGATAGCTGCAGACTGACCAAGTCAGGTTCAGATTATGGGGCTGATATTGTTGTTACCACGGAAAAAAATGGTTGGCTGATTCAGTGCAAGCATACCAAAAATGACCGTTATGATGGTTATAAAGCCATACAGGAAGTTCAATCAGCCAGAATCAAGTATGAGAATAGTGTGGGGAGAACTTTCTCAACTCTCATATTTATGACCAATGCAAAAAAACTATCGTCAAAAGCCCGTCA
>JAYEHB010000260.1:5502-8460 GCA_034659375.1 Thermodesulfobacteriota bacterium | reverse complement strand
AGGGGAATTGGAATTTTCCAGTACAGCATTAATAAATTTTAATAATAAATTTTTATTTGCTTCGCTTCCAAATAAATATTTTATAAAAATATCAGATGTTGGTTTTATATAAATCATCCTTTATAAATCCCTTGTTTTTACATACCTTTACATACCTTTACATACATGATAATTGATTTAATTTTTTAGTCAAGCGTTTTTCACACTGAATTTTGCAGTTACCTGTACTGCAGCACAGTTGTGGAGATAGGGGGGGGGTAAATCTTTAATCTTGACAAATGGGTAATACCCTCTTAATGCACAGATATTGTTGGAGTTGCCAAAAAAAGCTTTTGACCCCAAAGCTTTTCATAATATGTAGATCTGCCTTATTATTGGAACAGGCTCGCTTCTATCCAGGATACTATTTGGAACAGGCTCGCTTCTATTCAGGATACCATGTTGAAAGCGGCCAGCATAGATATGCTCTTTTTTTTGAATCTGCTGGTGGATGAAAAGGAGATCCAGGTGGGTGAGATTGTCCATGCCCTGGTTTAGGCACAAAGACATAAATAAATCGCCCAATGGAAAGGCACATCGTTTGCAATTGCTATGCATACCTGTTATTACTCAATTCTGCCATGGACGATTTTAATTTGATGTTGTGCCTTATTCAAGGGAACTTGACTTGAAATGGAGATGAAAAAATAGAATGGCTTAAATAAATAATTTTTTCCTTGACATGTAGTTATTATATAGCTTTAATATAGTTATATTATATTTTACAGGAATTCTTCTAATTATAGAAGGGGAACAAAATGAGGTACGCAGAGACAGGGTTTAATTTAGAAGTTGATCTGACCAGGGGAAACATTGAGAAGGTCGCAACTGATCCAAGGGAGACCGAGCTTTATCTGGGGGGATTAGGTACTAACGCCAAGATATTATGGGACAGGGTTCCACCTGAAGCTGAACCTTTTTCTCCTGAGAATTTACTTATATTTGGTGCCGGTCTTTTATGCGGCACGCCCGCGACTGGTTGTAATCGTACCATTGTTACCACCATTTCTCCCCAGACCAGGTTAATGGCATTTTCAATGATGGGAGGGTTTTGGGCACCGGAATTAAAGTATGCAGGTTTCGATAAAGTGATCCTTCGCGGCCAGTCCCCTGACTTGGTTTATTTGTGGATAAACAATGACAAAGTAGAGATACGTGATGCCTCTCATTTAAAAGGTAAAGGCTCTATTGAAACTGCAGAACTTATTAAAAAAGAGTTGAATGAGCCCAGGGCCCAGGTGGCTGCCATTGGTATGGCCGGTGAAAACAGGGTATACTATGCTTCCGTTGAACAGGGCAGATCCAGTGCCAGTCGGGGCGGAATAGGGGCTGTCATGGGAGACAAAGGGTTAAAGGCAATTGTTGTTCGCGGAACAAAGGATATCAATATTGCTCAACCAGAGCAATATATTGAACTTTGCAACGAAGTTCTGGAATATATAAAAATCAGAGAAGACAATCCAATTCCAGGGGTAATGCCTATTTTAGCAGGGCTTGGGTCACCCCAGGAGATGAAAGTCCATGATGAAAAGTGGCACACCGAGAATTTCATGTGGGGAAATTCCCGTATCCGGAGAAAAGGTTTTTGGACAGATGATGTGGCAAATGAGTGGACTGAGACCATGACAAAGGCCAGGACTCGACTGATTAGCTGCTTTAACTGCCCCATGAAATGCGGGGCAACCATTTCCATGCCCGGACTTCCAACATATATGATGAAGTGCTTTACAAAATTGACTTATACAATGGGAGCATTTTCAGATCTGGATTTTGGTTTGAAAATCGCCCAGCGTGCTACGGAATATGGAGTGGATGGATTTTCAGCTCCCCAGGTCATGGCCTTTGCCCTTGAGCTTCTTGAAAACGGCATTTTAAGTGATGATGATTTTCCGGAAATGCCGGAAGACAACGAGGGAAGATTTTATTATCTGCTTGACAAAATTGTCCGGCGGGAAGGAATCGGAGATGTATTGGCCAATGGTACGTATTGGGCGGCTAAAGAGATTGGTAACGGTGCAGAAGATTATGCCCATAATAATATTAAGAAACATGAGCAGCTGCCTCTTAAACTGTCAATGTTGAATCCCATTTATTTTTTAATGTACGTTACAGGTGAGAAGATAAACATTACCCAGATTGAAGGGCAGTTTCCCCAGGTACCTTTTCCGAAAAAAGAGCATAGAGAGAAGTTTTGCGAAGATTGGATTCAGGTTCCCCATGAAAAGTTCAAGCAGTATTTCATAGACTGGGAACTTCGCGGGGATAACTCAATCCCCTATTATCCAACCGTTGAAATGACCTGTGATATTGTTGAATGGCAGGAGATGATGCACTACATTGATGATGCTCTGGGCCAGTGTGCCGGTTTATCATCATTTCCCTTAAAGCCTCCGTATCATATACACAACTATCCGAAATTTATCTCATCAGGCGCCGGCATCGATATGGATGAGGAAAAACTGACAAAGGCAGCTAAAAGATACAGAACTCTCGTTAGAGCCATTAACATAAGAAGAGGCATGAGAAGAAAAGATGAAAAACCTCCGGAGAACCATTGGAAGAAAAGATTTCCTGAACTTGAAGAAAAGCTGTTAGACGGGTATTACAAACTCAAGGGGTGGAATAATGATGGTATTCCAACGAAAGAGTCCCTGGATGAACTGGGTTTGGATTACGTGGGCAAAGATTTCCTGGAGAGGGGGATCTTGACTGACAGCGAAGATATACCTGGTAAAGACGCTTCTTCCAAAGAGGTTTCGGCTTAAAAGAAGAAATAACCGTTCACAGAATTTTGCTGTCAATCACCTGTAATGTGCCTGATTGTAAACGTTTACAGGGTGCTGCAGATGCAAGGCGGTGGGCACGCAGATGTACTCATGTACTTCAAGTGTTCTCCAACGCAGCAGGTGCAGTACCCTG
>JAYEHB010000260.1:0-5402 GCA_034659375.1 Thermodesulfobacteriota bacterium | reverse complement strand
CGTTTACAGGGTGCTGCAGATGCAAGGCGGTGGGCACGCAGATGTACTCATGTACTTCAAGTGTTCTCCAACGCAGCAGGTGCAGTACCCTGTGAACGCTTACGAGAACAGATAGAGGGGAGGGCGTTAATCTTGACTATTGATCAAATTGATAAAAAAACGAAAATAATTAAGACAATAAGAATTGATGTTGATAAATGCAATGGCTGCCGGGCATGCGAGGTGATCTGCTCTGCCTTTCACGCTGTGCCGAAGTATAGCAGCAATAATCCAGCCAGATCTCGTATAAGGATTATTCATGATCCATTGAGAGACGTATATGTTCCTGTATATGCGGGTGAATATACTGTATCTGAATGTGCCGGCAGAGACAGATACACAATTAACGGAAAAGAATACGAGGAGTGTGCATTCTGCAGGGCTTCCTGTCCGTCCAGGGATATTTTTAAAGAACCTGATTCCGGTCTTCCTCTAAAATGCGATATGTGTGAATCTGATCCGCCATTGGAAGAACCCCTGTGTGTTCAGTGGTGTCTCTCTGATGCTCTGATTTACGAAGAAAGGGAAGAGGAAATTGATGAAGTTGCGGAGCAGGAGGAGCTGGAGATAGGATTGGACTCACTGGCAAGTAAATATGGCCTGCAGAATATAATGGATACTATTGCAAGAATGTCACAAAAGAGCTAGAACCTGAAATATTAAGGCAAAAAAAGAGGATAGGTAAAGACATTGGAAACGATAGCTCCCTTTATAGAGGTGATAGATGAGATAAAAGAGGCTGGAGGAGAAGTCTTTAAATTATGCTTTCAGTGCGGATTGTGCGATACTGTCTGCCCGTGGAACAATGTGAGAACCTTTAGCATACGTAAAATAATCAGGGAGGCTGCCTTTGGTTTAACTGAGATAGAGGGTGAAGATATATGGCGTTGTACCAGTTGCGGAAACTGCACTCAGCTATGCCCCAGGGGAGTAAAGCAGATAGATATCGGTGTTGCCTTGCGCAGGGTTGCAACGGAATATGATATTTTTCCTGCTTCTGTCCGTTCTGCCCGCACCGCAAGAGCAAGTCTTATTTCAGAAGGAAACCCTTTACAGGGAGAACGAAAAAAACGGGCTGAATGGGCAGACGGTCTGCCTGTAAAACAGTTTACCGAGGATCTGGATGTTTTATATTTTGTCGGCTGTTACTTCAGCTATGACCCAAGGATGAGAAAGATAGCGGTTGCCACAGCAAATATCCTTAACAAAGCAGGGGTAAAATTTGGGATACTGGGTGACATGGAAAATTGCTGCGGAGAGAGCATCCGCAAGACAGGCAGTGAGGAAGTATTTAAAAAACTGGCCAGGGACAATATCAAAACGTTTATTGATAACGGGGTGAAGAAGATTGTTGTCTCTTCTCCCCATTGCTATCATACCTTTAAAAATGAATATCCGGAATTTATGGTGGACTTTGAGATCATTCATATGAGTCAATACTTATTGGAACTTATAAATAACGGATCACTGGAAATTACCGGAAAGTATGCCAAAAAAGTGACTTACCATGATCCGTGTTATCTGGGCAGGCATAATGAGATATATGACGAACCAAGGGAAGTTTTAAAGAAGATAAATGGTTTAGAATTGATTGAGATGGCTGAGTCCCGCAAAAACAGTCTCTGTTGCGGCGGGGGTGGCGGCAGAATCTGGATGGATACTCCAAAGGAAGAGAGATTCTCCGACTTAAGATTAGAACAAGCGAGTGAGGTTGGGGCCCAGGTGCTTGCTACTGCCTGTCCATACTGCATCACCAATTTTGAGGAAAGTCGTCTGAATCTTGCCTATGAAAATGTTTTGGAGATTAAAGATATCACGGAGATTGTCAATGAACAATTAACAGAGGACAGTTGATAGTGGACAATTACCAATTGTTAATTGTTAGCCGGGCTATTCAACCAAAACGGGACACCCTGTAAAATAAGGACTTCCAGTAATGCTGATATTTGACATTTGTGAAAAGGATTCACTAAAAAATAAGGGACTTCACTGAAAATAAGACACCCGTTTTCAAAGTGTTGTCAAGTGATTGTAGGGCGTTATGGAATTGTTTGGGTAAAATATGATGAGGAGATAGAAAGTGGAAAATGAACTATTGTTAAAAGAAAAAAATCAACAATTTTTTAAAAGTCCTGGAAATTATAATTTTGGAGACGTAATGGTTGTTGGTGGAGGGGTCAGCGGTATTCAAGCCTCTCTTGATCTTGCCACTGCTGGTTTTAAGGTTTATCTGGTTGAGAAAGGGCCGAGCATTGGCGGGCATATGGCCCAGCTTGACAAGACTTTTCCTACTAATGACTGTTCCATGTGAATCCTCTCACCTAAACTGGTCGAGGTCGGCCGGCATCCAAATATAGAGGTAATGACACTTACTGAAGTTGATACAGTACAAGGGGAGGCAGGAGACTTTAAGGTCCTTCTTATCAAAAAGCCCAGATACATTATAGAGGAAAAATGCACGGGCTGTACAACCTGTGTGGAATACTGTCCTGTGGAATATCCCGACCCGTTTAATCAGGATATATCGAATAATAAAGCAGTTCATGTATTCTTTTCCCAGGCAATTCCCCTTGTCGCATATATTGATGCAGAGAGCTGTCTTTTCCTTCAAGATAAAAAATGTGATATTTGCAGAGGAGTCTGTCAGACAGATGCCATAGATTTTAACCAGACAGCAGAAACGATAGAAATAAATGTAGGGACTATCATTCTCTCGCCCGGCATTGAGCCCTTTGATCCTAAGGTAAAAGATGAATATGGTTATGGCAGGATGCAGAACGTGGTAACAAGTATGGACTATGAACGGTTGTTAGCCTCCACCGGCCCCCACGAAGGAGAAGTGTTGCGTGCTTCCGATAAAAAGCATCCCAAAAAGATAGCCTGGATTCAATGCGTTGGTTCAAGAAGGGTCACTGAGGGTGATAACAGCTATTGTTCAGGCGTATGCTGCACCTATACCCAGAAACAGGTGATTTTAACAAAAGATCATGAAGCAGATGCAGAGTGTACCATATTCCATAACGATATTCGTTCCCACGGCAAGGATTTTGAACGATACTTTCAAAGGGCAGAACAACTTCCCGGGGTCGAATTCATCAGAAGCTACGCATCCATAAAAAGAGAGATTCCTGAAAGCAAAAATGTAGTTGTAAGATATTCTACAACAGATGACGGTGTAAAAGAGGCAGAGTTTGATATGGTTGTCTTATCTGTTGGATTGAATCCTCCAGGTAACTATAAAGAGCTGGCAGATAAATTTGGAATTGAGCTCAATTCCCACGGGTTTAATAAAGAAATTCCTTCCAATCCCATAAAGACCAGCAGACCCGGAATTTTTGTAAGCGGAGCCTTTCAGGGTCCTACTGATATCCCTGAGTCAGTTTTTACCGCCAGCGGGGCCAGTGCCCAGTGTGGTGAATTTCTTGACTACAGACGGGGGAAGCTTGCCAGAGAAAGAATTTATCCCGCAGAAAGGGATGTCTCTAAGGAGGAACCAAGGATAGGCGTTTTTGTCTGTCATTGCGGGGCTAATATCTCAAGTGTTGTAAATGTTCCTTCCACCGTTGAATATGTTTTAACCTTACCCAATGTTGTCTATGCCCAGGAACAGCTATTTTCCTGTGCCACTAATTCTGCCATGGAAATAACAGAGATGGTAGTGGAAAAAGGGCTCAATCGAGTGGTTATCGCAGCCTGCTCCCCGAGAACCCTTGAGCCGTTATTCAGGGACACCCTCAGGGAGGCTGGACTGAACCAGTATTATCTTGATATGGCAAATATCAGAGAACACTGCTCCTGGGTCCATTCCAAACAAAAAGAAGAAGCCACTGAAAAGGCAAAGGATATCATCAGGATGTCCGTGGCACGAGCCCGCTATCTTGCGCCGTTACAGGAATTTGATCTGCCGGTAAACAAGACCGCACTCGTGGTTGGCGGCGGTATAGCCGGCATGACCTGTGCTCTCTCCCTGGCTGACCAGGGACATGAGGTTCAGCTATTGGAAAAGGATACCAACCTCGGAGGCATGGCACGAAGACTTCACACCACTCTGGAAGGAATGGATGTCCAGGTATATTTGAATGATTTAATACGCAGGGTTTATAATAATTCCTTGATACACGTATCCCATGAAACCACCATCACAGACGTTGCAGGTTATGTGGGAAATTTCATAACCACGGTGAAAACTGAAAGCAGGGTTAAAAGAATAAAACATGGTGCAGCCGTCATTGCCATCGGTGCTGATGAATATAAACCTGATGAATATCTTTATGGAGAAAATGATCAGGTTTTCACCCATCTTGAGCTGGAAGAGCAGATTGCTAAAGGAAGCGATACGGTAATTAATGCAGAGAGTCTCGTGATGATCCAATGTGTTGGCTGCAGAAATCAGGATAGAAACTACTGCTCCAGGGTTTGCTGCAGTCATGCCGTAAAAAATGCCCTGAAACTAAAAGAGATAAATCCAGAGATGCATATCTATGTCATTTTCAGGGATATGAGAACCTATGGGTTGAGAGAGGATTATTATCGGGAAGCATCGGAAAAAGATGTAAAATTTATTCGTTATGAGCCCGGTGATGAGCCTGAGGTGGAAGCTGTTAAAGAGGGAGGTAAGTCTGTTTTAAGAGTAACCGTTTCTGATCCTGTTCTCGGTCAAAGGCTTGAATTAGATGCCGATGTTCTCTCTTTGGCTGCCGCTGTTATTCCCGCAGCATCAACCAATGAAGTGGCTGGATTTTTCAAAGTGACTTTAAGCCAGGATGAATTTTTCAAGGAAGCCCATGTAAAATTAAAACCAGTTGAGTTTGCTGCAGATGGTGTGTTTCTTTGTGGAACTGCTCACTATCCCAAGCATATACAGGAGACCATTAACCAGGCATATGGTGCTGCCGGCAGGGTTATAACCCTTCTTTCAAAAGATACTGTCCTGGCCTCGGGTTCTGTTTGCGAGGTAAATGAGGACAATTGTGTCTCCTGCGGGGCTTGTATTACAGTGTGTACCTATGGTGCCATAGAATTTATTGATACACCAAAAGGCAGGAAAGCCAGTGTGAATCCTGTTCTCTGTAAAGGAGACGGTCTCTGTAACGCAAAATGCCCGACAAATGCTATTGTATTAAAACATTTTACAGATAAAGAGTTTTTCAGTCAAATTGATGCAGCAATCACTGATGAAGAGATCATGCAGCAAATAGATGCAGCGGTTTAACCGGCCCGGCCGGAGCGTGGTATTCTCATCGGCCACAACAAAAATGAAACTTCATGATTTTAAATAGTTATGCGGTGTTTCATATAACCGGCCCGGCCGGAGCGTGGTCATTCTCATCGGCCACAACAAAAATGAAAGTCCAATGATTATA
>JAYEHB010000259.1:0-8470 GCA_034659375.1 Thermodesulfobacteriota bacterium | reverse complement strand
ATATCGGTAAGAAAAAAGTGGCCGTAAACAGAAGCAAACGTACAGGGCAAAAATTCAACAGTTTAGCAGATTTAGTTGAAAAAGAAGGAAAATCAATTCTTAATCAGCTAACAGTTAAACCAGCCAGTAG
The DNA here is from genome assembly GCA_034659375.1 of Thermodesulfobacteriota bacterium. Taxonomy (GTDB): domain Bacteria; phylum Desulfobacterota; class Desulfobacteria; order Desulfobacterales; family Desulfobacteraceae; genus DATFJZ01. The sequence continues at coordinate 8,340 of JAYEHB010000259.1, read as the reverse complement.
GCCTAAAAGAGCGGTTAAACCTTTTGGGATGGGAGATGTAGTTAAATTTGAAGAAAAGAGATTTGTAGTTAAAGGTATCATGGTTAACTACCTTGGTTTTGTAGGTGAGGAAAAGTATAACAAATCAATGAAGAAAACTCATTTGTTACTGAAAAATCAAGGTATTTGTTGTCTTTAATATTATTAAGTCTTTCTTTTCATACATTTTTGGTCATATTTGTATTAAAAATGGTACTATAGATGACTCCAGCTCTTTTCAAAAGTCACTGCTCTACATGGAAAGTTTGCTGCGTCAGACTCCGCCCACTGATGACAACCTTTATATCGGCCATAGGACTGCCATGGATTCGGTGCCTTACCAGCTTGATCCAGCCATACAATCTCTTGAACAGCCAAGACAGATATGACTATCTTCCCAGAACCAATTATGTGCCGGATTGTGATGCTGCTGAATATCGCAGGAGAACACCAATATTCAAGAAACTGGAAACTGGAGACAAGAAAAAAGGGGTAGTTACTGATTGTTATCGGTTGGTAAATCGGGAAATGATCGGACCATCTGCAGAGCGAACTTTTATCACTGTTATAATTCCTCGGCAAATTGGACATATTAATACCTGTTTATCAACTACTTTCAATAATAATGATGATTTAATAAACTATTACGCTTTATCGCTTTCAGTCCCCTTAGATTTTAGAGTAAAAAGTACAGGCATGGGGCATGCTAACACGACATTAATCAATCAATTGCCATTATTGGATATAAAATCACAATTCTTTTTTAATCTTAAACTTAGAGCTTTAGTGCTTTGTTGCCTTACTACCCACTACGCCAACCTCTGGCAGGAGTGTTGGCAAAATATATTTCAAAAAGATCAATGGGCAAAAGATGAACATCGGCTTTCCAATACTTTTTTTCAAAACATCACTCCTACCTGGCACAGGAATTGTGCGTTGCGTACCGACTACGCCCGCCGTCAGGCTCTGGTGGAAATTGATGTTCTTGCTGCCATGGCACTTGGACTCACCCTTGAAGAGCTTAAAACCATCTATCGTGTTCAGTTCCCTGTCATGCGCCAGTACGAAGCTGATACATGGTATGACCAGAACGGCCGTATTGTATTTACAGCATCCAAAGGGCTTCCCGGCGTAGGTTTTCCACGCAGAAAAACAAAAACAGAACCCGTTGGCTGGGAAGATATAAAAGATATGCAAAAAGGGAAAATAGAGAGAAATATCGTAGATGACACTCAACCGGGTGGAGCTGTTGAAAGAACCATTGTCTATGAAGCACCATTTGACAGATGTGACAGAGAAAAGGATTATGAAGACGTGTGGCAAAATTTTAAAAAGAGATTGTAAAAAATGAATAATACAAGCAAAAAACAATTTTGGAACTTACCCGAATCAAGACGGTTGGAATTTAAAGAATCTTTCCCTAAAGGGGATGCTGTTGCAAAAACCATTATTGCCTTTGCAAATGGAGCAGGAGGACAACTTGTATTTGGTGTAAAAGACAGTCCAAGAAAAATAATCGGCATTCCTGATGATGAGCTGTTTGTGCTTGAAGAAAAAATTTCAAGCCACCTATTTGATTTGTGCGCTCCAACCATAATTCCTGAAATTTATATCCAGTCAGCAGAAGGAAAAAATCTGCTGATTGTTGAAATTTTCCCCGGATCGCAAAAACCATATTTTTTAAAAAGCAAGGGCAAGAACAAAGGCACCTATATCCGTGTGGGTTCATCCAACAGAAAAGCCTCCTTTGAGATTATAGAAGAACTTGAACGGCAGAAACGCAAAATATCCTTTGATTCAGTTATAGTGTATGAAAAGTTTGATATTGATAAATCACTGGAAAGTTTTATTAAATTTTTTAAAGAGAAATCAGGGCTGGATATGGATCATGAACATATTAAAAACAGTGGTCTTATAGTATGTGAACAGGACGTCCAGTTTCCTGCAGCTGCTGCGATCTTATTATCTGATTCCCAATTAAAACAGCGCCTGTTCCCCTATGCAAAAATTGAATGTGCAAGGTTTAAAGGCAATAACACCAATGTCTTTCTGGATCAGGCAACCATTGAAGGGCCTGTGTTTTCTTCGTCTGACCTCTGCATGGATTTTATCAAAAGAAATATATCTCTCTCTTCTGTTATTAAAGATGTGTATCGGGAGGATACATGGGAGTATCCTGTCGCAGCAGTCAGGGAAGCTGTGAATAATGCTGTTGTTCACAGGGACTACAGCCTTATTGGCAGTGATATCAAAGTTGCTGTTTTTGATAATATGCTTGAGATTACAAGCCCTGGTCCTCTGCCTGATACCATGCCCATTGAAAAGCTTGGTTCAGGCAGATCTGAGATCAGAAACAGGGTGCTGGCGCCGATTTTCAAAAAATTAAAACTGATTGAATCCTGGGGAACCGGTATTCAGAAGATGAAGGATGAGGTCAGCAGGTACCACGGCATCAAGCTTGATTTCAGGGAGACTGAATACTCTTTTCAGGTTCGGTTTATAAAAATACAACATGAAAAAACAGGGCAGAGTCAGGGCAGAGTCAGGGCAGAGTCAGGGCAGAGTCAGGGCAGAGTCAGGGCAGAGTCAAGGCAGAGTCAGGGCAGAGTCAGGGCAGAGTCAGGGCAGAGTCAAAAAAGCCATGGAAGAGAGATGACACAATTATCAGGCAATATAATTAAACTGCTGAAAAAAAGTGCCATGTCAAAATCCCAGGTTGCTGCTGCTCTTGGTCTCCCAGGTGTTACAGGACATCTGAACAGAAGTTTTAAAACATTGTTGAATCAAGGTGTTATTCAATACACTATTCCTGAAAAACCCCAAAGCCGACTGCAAAAATATATACTGTCAAAAAAATAATTTTCCAGGTGAGGGATTAAATGAGGGACTAAATGACGGATTAAAAACTATATGCTGATAAAAAATGCATTGATCATACTGGAGGAAAACAATTGATTCCATCTGTGCTGGCACAGCATGTTGAACAAGGTATAAAAGATTTTCTGCGTACTACTTTTCCTGTTACGACATCTTGTTTTTCTAATATTCTAAATAATTTTCTTGATGAGCCGGGCAATCTGTTTAAGGGGCCTTACTTAAACATTCAACTGCCTTTTCAGCAGGGAAGTGAAAAGTCAAAAGACTATTTTTCAAATTTGACTATGCCTTTTGTGCCTTATCTTCATCAGGAAAAAGCCTTTGATCGTCTGTCCGGACCTAATCCAAAATCCACCATTGTTGCCACAGGAACAGGGTCAGGTAAGACTGAATGTTTTTTATATCCTGCACTTGACTATTGTTATCAGCATAAAGGAGAACCCGGCATAAAGGCTGTGCTGATCTATCCCATGAATGCCCTTGCAATGGATCAGGCAGGCAGACTTGCAAAACTGATTTTTAACAGCCGGCTTAAAGGCCATGTAACAGCAGGAATTTATGTGGGACAGCGGGAGCAGGATCCATCAATGCTCATGACCCAGGAGAGATTGATCTCTGATAAGGATACATTAAGACTTTCTCCGCCGGATATCCTGCTCACCAATTACAAAATGCTGGATTATCTGCTTACCCGCCCCGATGACCGTCCTCTCTGGATGCATAACAACAGTGACACATTGCGGTTTCTTGTTGTTGATGAACTCCATACTTTTGATGGTGCTCAAGGTTCAGATCTGGCCTGCCTGATCCGCCGTCTGAAATCAAGGCTTGCCATAGAACCGGATGATTTATGTTGTGTAGGCACTTCTGCAACGCTTGGAAGCCACGGGGAGCAGAAAGATTTACTGAAATATGCTTCCACTGTTTTTGGTGAAAATTTTACAAAAGACTCAATTGTTTTCGAATCAAGGAAAAGTGCAGGCGAGTTTCTTGGTGACAATCTGATATCCCATGTGGATATTGTTCCGGTAGAAAAGGCTGATGAGCTTGATCCAAATCATTACAACAATTATGAAGAGTATATTAAAGCCCAGCATAAACTGTGGTTTGGCAAAGATATTACAGGTGGATTTCACTCATCAGGATGGCGGACAGCTTTGGGCGAAGAACTTAAAACACACCTTTTTTTCCAAAACCTTCTTAAAACTCTGAAAGGTAAAATTCATGGTTTTGAAGATATCTTTATTCAGCTTGAAAAGGTTACAAAAGGATTTGAAATCACGAAAATTCAATACAAAACAGATGTATTGACAAGCCTGCTTGCCCTTGTATCAGAAGCACAAACCACAATCACCTTAAAATCTGACAGCAATGAAAAACCAGCAACCCTGCCATTTCTCGATGTAAGGATTCAGTTGTGGATGCGGGAACTGAGAAGGATGATTGCAAAGGTTTCAAAAACCCCGGAGTTACGCTTTGCTGATGATTTAAATGAGGAGCAGTTAAAAAATCATCTTCCCATAGTTCACTGCAGAGAGTGTGGTGTAATGGGGTGGTCAGGCCTTAAACATAAGGTGAGCTCTGAAATCAACGGGAACCTCAAAGATTTCTATTTTGCTTTTTTCCAGCAAGATCCCAAGGTTGTATATCTGTTCCCGGAAGTTGATTCAGAGTCTAATCTGCCAGCTCCAAAAGATATTGCAGGAAGAAGAGGTCAAACCCATAAAACCGGTATGGTTTATCTTTGTACAAAGTGTCTGAATATAACTTACAAAGCAAACCTTGAAAATTGTCCTTTTTGTGACCATGAAGAGCTGATACTGGTATATATGCCCGATGTCAGAGTACAGAGAAGGGGCCGTTCGATTAGTGAAAACAAATGTCCTTATTGTGACTCTTCCAATTCTCTTACTCTTTTGGGTTCACGGGCAGCAAGTCTTACCAGCGTTATGATTGTGCAGCTATATTCTTCTACCTATAATGATGATAAAAAGCTCTTAACTTTTTCTGATAATGTTCAGGATGCAGCCCACAGGGCAGGTTTTTTTAATGGCAGAACTTATAGATTTAATTTCCGTACAGCCCTTCAAAAAACGGTTCTAAATGTTGGAGATGATAAAAACCTTAATGAATTGATAGATGTTTTTATTGATTACTGGACAAACAAGCTTGATCAAAACAGATATATAGCAACTTTTCTTGCTCCAGATATGGAGTGGCTCAATGATTATGATTATTTGAAAAATCATGGCAGCCTGCCAAAAAATTCTACTTTGCTGCAAAATGTAAATAATCGTATTGGCTGGGAAATCATAAGTGAATATGGTTTCAGAGCAAGAATCGGCAGAACTCTGGAAAAAACCGGCTCGTCAATTGGATATATTGATCCTGCTAAACTTGAGAATGCAGCAAAGCAGATGCTTGAGCCTCTCCAGAATGAAATAGGTTTGTTGAGAAAACTTGATTTAAAAAGCCTGATCCGGTTTCTGCTTGGTCTCATTATCCATCTGAAAAACCAGGGTGGTATTTATATGCCTGCCCTTAATTCATTTATTGAAAGTTATGGCAATTCTTATGTTATTAACCGTAATATCAACTGGATGCCGAACTTTGGAACCAATTCCAGAACCCCATCCTTTTTAACTACAAAAAAAGGCAACAGGTTTGACCAGTTACTAAGCATAGCTGCTACACATGTCACCTGGTACCAGGGGTGGATTGATAAATGCTTTTTTGATTTTTTCCCGGATATAGGAACAGTCTCCGAGGTATCAAAAGACCTCTATACTCTTGTATTTAAAACATTAGTTGATGAGGGTATTTTTAAAGAAAAATTTATCAGGAATGATATAATATGGGGTATTCTTCCTGAAGCACTTAAAGTTTCTTCCAGGGTCAACCAGTTCAGATGCCGGTCATGCGGGCATAATATTTCTATTGCTAAAGAAGAAAAAAAATATTTTTTAAATTCTCCATGCCAGCGTTTCCATTGTTACGGCAGGTATGAATATTATGAAAAATATATTGATTATTATGGGAATTTGTATGCAACAGGTGATGTTGAACGAATTTTTGCAAAAGAACATACAGGACTTTTAAATAGAACAGAGCGTGAACTTCTTGAGATAGAGTTTAAATCCAATAATGAGAATCGAGAGCCCTGGTTTCCTAATTTGTTATCCTGCACCCCAACCCTTGAAATGGGTATTGATATTGGTGAGCTTTCTTCATTGATTCTATGTTCAGTACCACCTGCTCAGACTAATTACCTGCAGCGGATTGGACGGGCGGGACGGCGTGACGGAAATGCTCTGAATTTAACAGTTGCCAATGCAAGACCCCATGATCTGTTTTTCTTTGCAGAGCCAGAAGAGATGCTGGCAGGACATATAGATGCCCCGGGAATATTCCTTGATGCTTCAGCAGTTCTGGAGAGACAATTTACAGCTTTTTGTTTTGATAAATGGATAGTAATGGATTTAAATGCCCCTTTTTTTATAAAACTGGTGCCAAAAAAACTTGGGCAGGTTTTGAACAATCTTACACCTGTTGATAAACAAAAATTCCCCCATAACTTTATCCATTTTATTGAAACCAATCAAACAGACTTGCTTGATCAGTTTTTAGCTCTTTTCAAAAACAGCACATTTGAGCTGAGTCCTGAATCCATAAATCATTTGGAAATATTTGTTCAAGGAGATCAGACCAGTCAGGGCAGTCTTTATTATCATATTATGAATGGTATGCATAACAGACAAAAAGAGAGAGAAACTTTACGAAAAAAAGTACAGATACTCAATTCAAAAATCAGAAAAAAAAAGAAGGGGCCAAAAGACCAAAATTATGAAACTGAATTAAGGGAATTGAGTATTGAAAAATCAGCTCTCCAGGGTCTTATAAAAAGTATCAGAGATCGGGACACTTTTAATTTTTTTACAGATGAAGGACTGCTTCCCAACTATGCTTTCCCGGAAGCCGGGGTTATGCTCAATTCTTTGATTTATAGAAAAAAACAGAAAATTCAGAAAGGAGAAAGCTCCTATGATACCTGGAATTATAAGTATGAACGTCCTGCGGTCAGTGCCCTGCAGGAACTTGCACCAGCCAATACTTTCTATGCTGAGGGCAGAAAAGTAAAGATTGATCAGGTTGATATGACTATATCTGAAGTGCAGACCTGGCGGTTTTGCAATAACTGTTCTCACAAAGTAATGATTGGTAAGGAAGATGAAAAAGAAACCTGCATGAATTGTGGAAGTCCAATGTGGGCAGATGCAGGACAAAAACGCCTTATGCTCAGGATGCGCCAGGTTTTTGCATCATCTTCTGATAAACAGAGCCGTATAAGTGATGATTCTGATGACAGAGACCCCCTTTTTTACAACAAACAGATGCTTGTGGAATTTGATGACAAACATATTCTTGATGTTTATAAGGTTGATGCTGATTTTCCATTTGGATTTGATTTTTTATCCAATGTGGATTTTTGTGAAATTAATTTTGGTGAAAAAACTGAAATAGGAGATAAGGTCTCCATTGCCGGTGTGGAAATGCCCAGGAAGGGATTTTCTCTTTGCAGGGTGTGCGGCAAGGTACAGGAAGATCCTGAACAATCATCCCATGCTTTTACCTGTACCGCAAGGGATCAGGAGAGTGATAAAAATCTGATTGATTGTATTTATCTGTACAGACAGTTTAAATCTGAGGCTATCAGGATTTTACTGCCCGTGAATATTATTTCAGATTCCAACCGTCAACTTCAATCTTTTATTGCTGCCATGCAGCTTGGTCTCAAGAAAAAATTTGGAGGAAAAATTGATCATCTCCAGACAACTGTTCATGAAGAGCCATTGCCTGAATCTTCTTTAAAACGAAAATATTGATTATGGAGAACGGACTAAACCATTATGGGACAAAGCTGTAACACTTGCCCCAGGTGAATTGGGTTTATCTGATGTTTTTTATAGAGAAGAGTGGGAAAGAGTAATTCAACCTCAATCTATAACTTCTTTTCAAGAATATCTAAAGGCTTCCAGGGTTGGCAGAGGAACACGGTTAACTCGAAAAGATCGAAAAGCTGTATGGACAGTTTTTGAAGAGTATCGGCTGTTATTAAACGAAAACAACCTTTGTGAAATTGAAGATGCCATGAGGGATGCCTGTGCCCTCATCCGTGATAAAGGTGATGTTTTACCTTACAAGGCTGTTATAGTTGATGAAGCACAGGATATGAGTGTACAGGCTTTTAAGCTAATTCGGCAGATGATTCCTGGTGGAGATCAGCAAAATGACCTCTTTATTGCCGGTGATGCTCACCAGAGGATCTACCGTCATAAAATTGTTCTTGGACAATGTGGCATAAATATTCTTGGCCGGGGTAGAAGACTCAAAATTAATTATAGAACTACAGAAGAAAACAGGCACTGGGCTGAAACTCTGTTAAAG
>JAYEHB010000258.1:0-8536 GCA_034659375.1 Thermodesulfobacteriota bacterium | reverse complement strand
TTGGCTTAAGGCTTAAAACAGTTGGAGTTGATCTGAACTGCTCCTCCTTAAAAAGATATAAACAAAAAATCTGTTATGTTGTTGGAAATATAAAAGATAAAGAAAACCCATCATCAAGCCTGTGGGTTGATAAGGATACTTTTTTTCCAGTAAGATATATTATCAAAAACAAGGGAGAAACCCTTGAGGTTCTGTATCATAACTGGCACAGGGTGAGCAGAACATGGTATCCCATGGATATAACTATTCTTTTGGACAATGTTCCTGTTTTTCTGATAAATGTTGAAAAATTTAAACTTAAATCTGATTTCCCAGATTTTTTGTTTGATATTGACAAACTTTATACTCTCTATCAAAAATTTTAAAAAATTGGGCATCCTTCATAAGTACTTTACACTTTCTGGAGCCAATCCCTATTTAACAGGGGTTTTCTCCAAAAGAGTGTAAATTACTTTTGAGGTGATATGAAGAATGCCAAAAATTGTATGAATAAGAATGTGAGGAATTAATGGCTGATACATCCAAATATATATTTGTAACCGGAGGTGTTGTCTCTTCCCTTGGTAAGGGGCTTGCCTCGGCTGCAATAGGACTTCTTCTTGAAAGCCGCGGGCTTTCCGTTACAATCCAGAAACTTGATCCGTATATTAACGTAGATCCAGGCACCATGAACCCGTTTCAGCACGGTGAAGTCTTTGTAACAGATGATGGTGCAGAAACTGATCTGGATCTTGGTCATTATGAGAGATTTACAAAGGCCAAGCTTGGCAAGAACAATAATTTTACAACTGGTAAAATATATAATTCTGTCATAACCAAGGAGCGCAAAGGCGAATACTTAGGCGGTACTGTTCAGGTTGTGCCCCATATTACAGATGAGATTAAAAAAAGTATCTCCATTGTGTCAGAGGATGCTGATATTGTTATTGTGGAGATCGGAGGCACCATAGGAGATATTGAGTCTCTTCCTTTTCTTGAAGCCATAAGACAGTTTAAAGCTGATGTGGGAAAACATAATTTGATATATATTCATCTTACTCTGGTGCCCTATATCAAAACAGCAGGTGAACTGAAAACAAAGCCTACACAGCACAGTGTCAAGGAGTTGAGAAGTATTGGAATACAGCCTGATATTCTGCTCTGCCGTACAGAAAAAGTTCTTTCTCCTGAAATCAAATCCAAGATTGCACTTTTCTGTAATGTTGATAAAGATGCTGTTATTACAGCAAAGGATGTTGACTGTATATATGAAGTACCTCTGATTTACAATAAGGAGGGACTTGGGGACAAGATCCTTAAGAAACTCAATATATGGGCAAGAGCTCCAAGGCTTGATGAATGGCGGGAGATGGTGGAGAAACTGAAAAATCCCAGGTTTTCAGTAGAGATTGCCATTGTTGGTAAATATGTTGATTTAACCGAATCCTACAAAAGCCTTAATGAAGCCCTTACCCACGGCGGCATTTCAAATGATGCCAGGATTAATCTGAAATTTATTGATTCAACTACACTCAGTGATCAGAATCTTGCAGAAAAACTGGGTAGTGTTGATGGAATTCTTGTACCGGGCGGCTTTGGCTCAAGAGGTATTGAAGGTAAAATTCTTGCTGTACAATATGCAAGGGAGAACAAAGTTCCGTTTTTTGGAATTTGTCTTGGCATGCACATGGCTGTTGTTGAATTTGCAAGAAATATTGCAAAAATGGATGAGGCCAACAGTTCTGAATTTAATCTTCATACTCCATACCCGGTTATATATCTCATGAAGGAGTGGTATGATGAGCGTTCTCAAAAAACAGAAAAAAGAGATACCTCCTCAGACAAGGGCGGGACCATGCGTTTGGGAGCTTATCCATGTCTTCTGTCTAAAGAGAGCTTTGCCATGCTTGCCTATAGAGAGGAAAATGTATCAGAAAGGCACAGGCACAGATATGAGTTTAATAATGAGTACAGGGAATCCCTTGCCGGTGCAGGACTTGTTATCAGCGGAACATCTCCTGATAATGAACTGGTTGAGATAGTCGAGTTAAAGGATCACCCATGGTTCCTTGGCTGTCAGTTTCATCCTGAATTCAAATCAAGACCTGATAACCCGCATCCACTTTTCAGGGATTTTATAAAAGCAGCTCTTAAAAACAGAAAAAAAGAGTAAATAAATCGTTATGAAGATTTTCATATAACCGGCATACCCTAAAGGGCAGAAACTGGCCGGAGCATGGTCATTCTAATCGGCCACAACAAATTTAGAAAGTCTATCATTGCAGTCGCTTGGACGGACTTTCATATAAAAAAAACTAAACAGGAACTATAAATATGCAAAAAAATGTATATATCTTTTTTCTATCAATCTTTGTTTTTTTCTCTGTTTTTTGTTCATACAGTGTTTTTGCTCAGGAATCCGAGAAGATCCCTGAGCTGACTGTTATGACCCATGACAGTTTCAGTGTCTCTTCTGATGTGATTAACTATTTTGAAAAAGAGAACAGTGTAAAAGTAAGGTTCCTTAAATCAGGAGATGCTGGAGAGGCTTTGAATAAGGCGATTCTTTCCAGGAACAATCCTCTGGCAGATCTTTTTTTTGGTGTTGATAATACTTTTTTTTCACGAGCATTAAAATATGATATATTTCTTCCTTATAATTCTCCAATGCTTGATAATATTTTTGATGAATTAAAGCTTGATCCAGAAAACAGGCTTGTTCCGGTGGATTATGGTGATGTATGTATCAATTATGACAGACAGTGGTTTAAAGATAAAAAAATCAACCCTCCTGCCGATCTTACGGATCTGCTAAAGCCTGAATTTAAGGGGCTTGTGGTTGTTCAAAATCCTGCAACTTCATCTCCTGGTCTTGCTTTTCTCCTTGCAACAGTGGCAAAATTCGGAGAAGATGGCTATCTTGACTTCTGGAAAAAACTTAAAAAAAATGATCTTCTTGTGACCAGCCGCTGGAAAGAGGCATACTGGGGTAAGTTCTCTGCAGCATCCCATGGAAACAGACCTGTGGTTGTAAGTTATGCCTCAAGCCCTGCTGCTGAAGTGTTTTTTGCAAAGAAAAAGATGGATAAAGCTCCCACAGGTGTTGTTATAGAAAATGGGGCAGCCTTTAGACAGATTGAATTTGCCGGAATTTTAAAAAAAACCTTAAAACGGGAACTTGCTGAAAAGTTCATTGATTTTATGCTTTCAAAGAAGTTTCAGCAGGATATTCCACTCCAGATGTTTGTCTTTCCGGCAAATAAAAATGCTGAACTTCCTGTTGTTTTTAAGAAACATGCAAAGATAACGACTGAGCCGGCTTTTATCTCCCATGAAATTATCTCCCAAAAAAGAGATCTGTGGATTGAGCAGTGGACAGAGGAGATATTATAGCGTTTTCAGAGAAAGGGAAGAGAAAAATCCACAAACCCGGCTTCTCTATTACTCCGTATTCTCTGTTACGCCAGGGGGCACATACAGTAAAAGGCTGGAAAAATTTTGGAATACGCCCTGTTGTCATTGCAGGGCTTATTCCTTTGTTGTTTCTCTCCCTGTTTTATTTTTATCCTCTCTGTGGAATATTTACAAGAAGCTTTTTTCCTGACGGTATTTTTGAGTTTAAAGTTTTTGAAAAGATTTTTTCTTCGGCAAGAATTGCAAGGATAATCTGGTTTACATTCTGGCAGGCTGGATTATCAACCCTTTTGACCATGGCTGCTGCTCTGCCCTGTGCCTTTGTAATGGCAAATTATCATTTTAAGGGAAAAAAGATCATAATGGGCATTGCAACTATTCCTTTTGTCCTTCCCACAGTTGTGGTTGCATCGGCATTCCAGGCCCTTGCAGGGGATCGTGGTATTATTGGTTTTATCCATATTGAAAATTCACTTTATATGATTCTTCTTGCCCATGTTTTTTATAATTTTTCCATAGTACTCAGGATAACCACCAATTTCTGGTCTTATATAAGAAAAGAGACAGCAGAAGCAGGAGCCATGCTTGGTGCATCTTCCGTTCAGATTTTTTTTAAAATAACCCTTCCCCTGCTTAAACCTGCTCTTTATGCGTCATCAATACTTGTTTTTATATTCTGTTTTTCAAGCTTTGGGGTTATTCTGATTCTTGGAGGTCCTTATTTTTCCACCATTGAGGTTGAAATCTACAGGCAGGCAGCCCATCTGTTCAATCTTCCTGTGGCATCTCTGCTTTCTTTGATTCAGATTCTGTTCACTTTTTTAATGATGTGGGTTTATACATCACTGCAGAAAAGAATGGCAAAATTTTCTCCTGAATCTGAATCAAAAGCCATGAAACATGCAGAAACCTTCCAGCAAAAAATCATGGTGGGCTTTTGCTTAGGTTTTATCTGTCTCCTGTGTTTTCTGCCCATGGCAGCACTTGTGGTGAAGTCACTGCTTTATGAGGGATCGTTTTCATTTACCTTTTATAAAGAGCTTTTTATTAATTCTACAAATTCCCTGTTTTATATTTTCCCTTTAAAAGCTGGTTTGAATTCTCTGGTATATGCCACAGCTACACTTGCAATGGCCCTTGTGGTTGGGCTTTGTGCTTCGTTTTTGATTAAATCGGCAAAGGGAAAGAGAGGAGCTCTGCTTGATTCTTTTTTCATGCTGCCCCTTTCAACTTCAGCAGTTACCCTGGGGTTTGGCATAATTATAACCCTTGATAAACCACCTTTGAATTTAAGAACATCATGGATACTTGTCCCTGTGGTCCATACCCTGGTGGCATTTCCCTTTGTTGTAAGGTCTGTGCTTCCTGCCCTTTCATCCATTCCTGAATCTTTAAGAGACGCTGCTTTAATGCTTGGTGCCTCTAATTTCAGGGTCTGGTTCCATGTGGATCTTCCCATAATAGCAAGGGCTGTTACAGCAGGAGCTCTGTTTGCATTTACCATAAGTCTTGGGGAATTTGGTGCAACAATATTCACTGCAAGACCAGAATTTTCCACATTGCCCGTTGCCATATACAGATTTCTTGGACAGCCTGGAATAATGAACTATGGACAGGCCATGGCTGTATCCTCTCTGCTCATGCTTGTCACAGCCGCAGGTTTTCTTGTTATTGAAAATATTAGAACCATGGGGAATCAGGTTTTTTGATGAAAGAACTTGTCTTAAAAAATATCAGCAAAAAGATCGGGGATGAAACTTTTTTAAAAGATGTAAATATATCCATTAACAAGGGTGAACGACTCTGTCTTTTAGGTCCTTCGGGCTGTGGTAAGACCACGTTGCTGAGAATCACAGCAGGTCTTGAAATGCCTGATTCCGGTGATGTGCTGTTTTGTGGAAAAAGTCTCTTGGATATTCCTCCCCATAAGAGAAATTTTGGTATGATGTTCCAGGAATTTGCACTTTTCCCCCATAGAAATGTTTATGAAAATATTTCATTTGGTCTGGAAATGAAAAAACAAGTAAAGGCAAAGATTAAATCAAGGGTCCATGAGATGCTGGAACTTGTATCCCTTGAAGGGTATAATAATAGAAGGGTTGACGAGCTTTCAGGTGGAGAGCGCCAGAGGGTCGCCCTTGCAAGAACCCTTGCTCCGGAACCTGAAATATTGATGCTTGATGAGCCCCTGGGTGCTCTGGACAGACTTTTACGGGAAAGGCTTCTTGCCGATCTCTGCCATATATTAAGCAAAACCGGTATTACAACAATTTTTGTAACCCATGATCAGAATGAGGCTTTTGCAGCGGCAGATTTTGTATCTGTTATGGACTCTGGAAGCATAGAGCAGACAGATACTCCTGAAAAGCTATATAATAATCCGGTTTCAAAAAAAATTGCAGATTTTCTAGGCTTTCAGAACATAATTAAAGGCAGGATAACTAAAAAGGGCAGGGCAGATACCTTATACGGTGAGTTCTCATTACGGTCCTGTGACTCTGATTCTTTTGAAAGCAAAGAGGTTAAATTTAATTTCAGAGAGATAAAAGGGAGAAAGGAAAATAGAGATATAAATTTATTATTTCATCCTGATTCAGCATCTGTTATTTCACAGCAGGAGTTTAATAAAAAAGATAAAGACAGGTTTTCAGGATTTGTTGTTAATTCCTTTTTCCAGGGAAGCGTAAAAAGAGTATCTGTGAAAACCACTCATAATGACCTGTTTTTTTTTGATATGCCGAGAAATACCACTCTTCCTGAAAAAGGAGAAATGATATTTCTCAGCACAAAGAGAGCAGGACTAATCAGTACCGGTTGAGTCTGATTCCGGCTTGGTAAGGGTATGTGCATAAAAAAGGGCAGGGAGGGTTTATGGTATATCAGGAGATAACAGATCATTTGCATAGCCTGGCTAATCCCAAAATAGCTGAACACTCTCAGCGTTTTTTTAAAACTGCAGAGGGTGAATATGGTTTTGGAGATAGGTTTCTCGGTATTCGGGTTCCGGTTATCCGTAAAGCAGTAAAAAAGTTTAAAACTGCTCCATTGAGTGTTGCAGAAAAGCTTTTAAAGTCTGAGTATCACGAAATCAGGCTGTATGCGTTACTTTTTTTGGTTTTTCGTTTTTCCAAATCCAGCAATGATGAGCAGCATGAAATCTATCATCTATATTTAAGTAACACCCGGAATGTGAATAACTGGGACTTGGTTGATAGTTCGGCCCATCACATTGTTGGCGCTTATTTAGAAAACAGAGATAGATCTCTGTTGTATGATTTGGCAAAATCAGATTCACTCTGGGAACGCCGGATATCGATTATATCCACTTTTTACTTTATTAAGAAAAACCAATTTGGGGATACACTGCACATTTCAGAGCAGTTACTCAGGGACCAGGAAGATTTAATTCATAAGGCAGTCGGCTGGATGCTCAGAGAAGTTGGAAAACGCAACTTAGCTGCAGAAGTCGTATTTTTAAAAGCTCATTATCAAAAAATGCCAAGAACCATGCTAAGATACGCAATCGAAAAGTTCAGCAAAGAAGAACGACAAAAATATTTAAAAGGCACAGTGTGATCATTAATTTAATGACTCCCGGTTAGAACTGAAACTATATCACCCCTTGTTCTCATTATTCCAAGCACCGAGAGTGTGCAGTTGTAATCAGCATCTGATAACTCTCTTTGTGCTTTAACAAGAAGCGTGTTTGCATCCATCATATCAACACTGTCTGCCATGCCGTATTTAAACTGCATTGTAACAGCGTTGAAGTTTTCCCTGGCTGATTTTAACTCATCCTTTAGAGTTGATAAAACACTGATGGCAGTCTGATAATCAAGCCACACACTTTTTGTTTCCAGAATGATTCCTTTTTTTTCTGCTGTTAAAGCAAGAGCTGCCTTACGTTGATTTGCAAGAGCCTGTCTTACATCGGCAGCTCTTAATCCGCCGTCAAACATGGTAAAGGTAAGAGTTGCATTTATGGAACTATCTTCAGCATCATCTGTTCCATGAATTGGTTCATCAAATTCTATTTCAGCATTTGAATAGGTACCTTCAACTGACAGTGTCGGCCAGTATGCACCTTTTGTATATTTTATGTTTTTTTTGGCTATTTCAAGGTTTTTTTCAGCAGCCAGGATTTCAGCTCGTCTGTTTAAGGCTGTTTTTTTAAGTTCTTCATAGGAGTATGAAAAATTTTTAAATTTATTGATCTGTGCCTGGGAAAGGTCAAAGTTTTCATCAATTTCCACAAGCCTCTGGAGTGTTGCTTTAGCAAGTTTTAGTCCATTACTGGATTTTATAAGGGATGTGCGGGCTCCTGAAAGTTCTGCATCTGCCCTGAATAGAGCTGTCTTGGTAACCTGGCCGACTTTAAGCCTTTCATTAACAGCATGCCTGTGTTTCTCAAGTCTTTTAACATCAGTTTCAGCAATTTCCACATAACGACTGGTACTGAGGATTTGGTAGTATGCCTGTGCCACCAGGAGAAGATATTCTGCCTTTACAGCCCTGAGAGAAAATTCTTTTTCATCAATGGTATCTTCAGAGATGTGCAGGGCAATTAACTCTTTGCCGTTTAAGGTAAAGGTCTGATTCAGTTTTATGCCATATGAGTTAACATCCGGGTTGAATTGATCCGGTTTATTGTGGCTGAGATATGATCCAAAGGCTGTGGCTCTTGGCATTAGAACTGATAATGCTCTTTTTTTATCCTGCTGGGCAATAAAGAAATCATTCTCCGAAATTTTAATCTGTTCAGCTGATTCACAGGCGATTTGGCACAGATCAGAAAGTGTATATAATGTGGCAGAAGTATCATTTTTCTGGTTTGAGTAGACATTTCCACCTAAAAGTATGAAAGTAAGACAATACAAAAAAGTCAGGTAAACAGCTCTGTTCATTATACTATATTCCTTGAATTTTAATTTTTTTCTATGTTTGGTATTTTTGAGTCAAAATTCCATGACCCTTATCCACAGCAACAACTAATATCATTTATTCCAGAAACGTCAAGATTTTAAATTTTAAACTTGAAATTAAAATATTAAAGAAATTACAAAAATAGTACTATTTCCCAGAACATGGATAATAACCGGTGCAGCAAGGCTTTTTGAATATTCAAATGATAAAGCAAAAACAG
>JAYEHB010000257.1:6026-8560 GCA_034659375.1 Thermodesulfobacteriota bacterium | reverse complement strand
CAAAAAATTATTGCCAATGAATTTTTAATTGTAAATTTAAAGATAGAGTAAGGCTATATGGCTTTTAAAAAAAAAGATCATCTTGTTGGACTTGATATTGGATCTTCTCTGATAAAGGTTGCTGAGTTAAAAAATAACGGCAAGGAATATGTCCTGAAAAAATTTGGTGTTCAAGATGTCCCCCATGATGCCATTGAAGACGGCAATATAAAGGATGCTGAAGGTGTTGCCGAGGCCATCCGTGCTCTTTTTAAAGCTCAGAAAATTCGGAAAAAAAATATTGCAGTCTCAACAGGCGGTGCCTCAGTGGTTATAAAAACCATAAGTGTGCCTATTGCATCGGAAAAAGAACTTCAGGATTCCATCTGGTTTGAGGCTGAGCAGTATATCCCCTATGATATTGAAGATGTGAATGTTGATTTTCAGATTCTTGGAACCAGTGAGTTCTCCGAAGAGCAGATGAATGTTTTGCTTGTTGCCGTAAAAAAAGATATTGTTGCCGAGTATATTGATCTTGTTAATCTTGCCGGTCTTAATCCCTGTGTAATTGATGTGGATACTTTTGCTCTTCAGAATATATATGAAGTGATCAATCAGGGGGATAAGGATAAAATTACCATGCTGATTGATATTGGTGCCTCCAAGATATCAATAAATATTTTAAAAGGAAAATCTTCTCTTTTAACCAGGGACAGCTCTTTTGGTACATTTCAGATAATAGAAGAGATTGTTTCAGAGACAGACTGCACTGTTGAAGAAGCTGAAAAAATGCTGGCAGGTGTTGATACCAGGGTTGCGGCTTTAAAGAAGGTTAAAGAGATCACCATTGAAGTTGTCAAAGAGTGGTGTTCTGAAATTTTAAGTGTTATCAGTACTTATCAGTCAAAATCCAGTGAAGGAGATGTGGAAAAAATAGTGTTGTGCGGTGGTGGTGCATCTGTTAACGGGTTTTCCCAAACCCTGGCCTCTGAGATATCAGCAGATGTATCCATATTTAATCCTTTTAAGGGCATGATAATTAATAATAAGCGGTTTTCTCCCTCTTTTTTAAGCAGGATGGCACCGCTGGCACCCATTGCGTTTGGACTGGCATTAAGAAAAATGGATGATAAATGATACGGATAAATCTGCTGCCATTCAGGGCTGCACGGAAAAAAGAGAGTATTCGCAAACAGGTCTCTGTATTTGCTCTTATGGTACTTTTTTTTATTGTTGCACTCTTTTATTATACCACCTATGTGAATAAAAAAATAGATAAGATCAAGATTGATATCGCTGGTGTGAAAACTCAGATTTCCAAGTACAAGAAAGCTGCTGACAAGGTTACAAAAATAAAAAAGGATTTAGAGAATCTTAATAAAAAGCTTGATACAATCAGCAATCTGCAGTCAAAGAGAAGAGTCTCTGTGGCTCTTCTTGATGAGATGACCCATGTGATTGTGCCAGAAAAAATGTGGTTGACCAGTCTTAAAAGTAACAAAACAAACGTTATTCTTAAAGGGGTTGCCTTTGACAATAAAACGGTTGCTGATTTTATGATAAAACTTGAGGACTCGGCTCTTTTCAGTGACGTTGATCTAAAGAATCTTAAAATGAAAAAATTTGCTGATAACCTTCAAATGAAAGAGTTTGAGATTATTTGTAAAAAGCAGGTTTCCGGGATTAATCAAAAAGAGAAGAAAGTGAAAAAATGAATCAGGATAAAAAGATGAGCATAAAAGAGAGATTCAGCGAAAAGACAGCTCCTTTTTTTAAAAAAGTGGGAGCTCTTTCAAGAGTCCAGAGATTTCTTGTCTGCCTGGTTACTATTGGTATTATTGGAGGTTCCTGGTGGTATTTTGTCTGCATGCCAAAGCATGAAGAGTTGAGCAAATTAAGAAAAGATTATTCCCAGCAAAAGACAAAACTTGCCACATACAAACGAAAGGCTGCAAGGCTTGCAGAGTGGGAAAAAAAGATGAGCTTTGTCCAGGCAAAGTTTAATAAGGCAATGAGGGCCCTTCCAGAGAAAAAAGAGATTCCTTCTCTTCTTACTGCAATTTCAAGATCGGGCAGCAACGCCGGCCTGGAATTTCTTCTGTTTCAACCCCAGGCTGAAAAGGTAAAAGAGTATTATGCCATAATTCCGGTATCAATAAAGGTGCAGGGAGGATATCATCAGCTGGCACATTTTTTTGACAGTGTGTCAAAGCTTTACCGCACTGTAAATACCGAAGATATCAATATAACCCCTCAAAAAGGTTCTGATCAGCTTGTCACCTCATGTACTGCTGTTACATACATGTTTCTTGAAAAGGTTCAAAAAGATTCAAACAATAAAAAAAGAAGGCGTAAAAGAAAAAAATAAATAATGAATATCATGGGAAAAAATATTACAGCTCTGATTTTTGCTCTGTTGTTAATTGTCTCTGCGGCATGCGAACAACAGCCGGAAAAAGTTGTTTCTAAAGAACCTGAAGTGGTTATTGCCAGGATACCAGAGAGAGTTAAACCGGCAGAAACGAAACCGGCAGAAACGAAATCGGCAGAAACGA
>JAYEHB010000257.1:0-5926 GCA_034659375.1 Thermodesulfobacteriota bacterium | reverse complement strand
TCTGCGGCATGCGAACAACAGCCGGAAAAAGTTGTTTCTAAAGAACCTGAAGTGGTTATTGCCAGGATACCAGAGAGAGTTAAACCGGCAGAAACGAAACCGGCAGAAACGAAATCGGCAGAAACGAAACCGGCAGAAACGAAACCGGCAGAAACGAGGTTATCTCCCGTTAAAATCATGGAAGAAGATCAGAGCCTGACAAAGGGGAACTCACAAAAGGAACTTCAATCCCGGAAGGAGACTCAAGAACAGAAAGGCACTGACTCTCAGCAAGAAGCTCAATTGAGGAAAGATTCTCCAATCCTGAAAGTAACTCAAATTCTTAATGATGCCAAAGCCCTGAAAGAGAAGCAGGAAACCCGGAATATAATTTTTAAACAGGAATCTTTAACACAGGAATCTGCCAGGTCATCACTGAATCAGGCAGCTGAATACCAGGAAGATTTTAAAGATAAGTCCGGAAAAGATTCTAATGTTAAGATTGAGAAAGATTCTAAAGCAAAGCCCGGAAAAGACTCTAATGTTAAGATTGAGAAAGATTCTAAAGCAAAGCCCGGAAAAGACTCTAATGTTAAGATTGAGAAAGATTCTAAAGCAAAGCTCGGAAAAGACTCTAATGTTAAGATTGAGAAAGACTCTAAAACGAAGATTGGCAAAGTTTCTGAAAAAAAAATCAGCAAGGATACTAAAGACAGGGTCAGAGAAAATTTTAAAGATGAGCAGCCTTTGAAGAATGCTGCTGCTGAGTCTTTGGAGGATACTAAAGACGGCTCTAAAGAAAAAAATGAGAAAAATTATATTTCCAAAGGAAAAATTGACCCTTTTTATCCCCTTATAAAAACAGAAAAGCAGGTAAAAGAACATAATCCCGGGGTTAGCAAAGAAAAAGAGCCGACGAGAATTTTAACTCCTCTGGAGAAACTTGATTTCAGTCAGATGAAACTTGTGGCCATTGTGCATGCAGAGTCAGGTAATATTGCAATGGTGCAGGAATCAGGAGGCAAAGGGTATGTTGTAAAAATTGGTACATTTATAGGTAAGAACAGCGGCAGAATTATAAAAATTCAGAAAGACAGGATAGTTATACAGGAGCGTGTGAAAAATTTCAAAGGAGATTTTGTTGAGCGTTCCCAGGAAATGAAACTGCATAAACAAGAATATGAGGGGTGATATGTTTTGTTCACTACGTAAAAGAAATGACCTGGCATATACAACTATATGCCTTTTAGCTGTTTTTTTCCTATTTCTATTTTTTTCAGGTACAGGTTGCCTAGCAGTGGAGAAAAAGCAGAATAGTATAGAACCTGTTGTTTCTTTGGAAAAAAACGAAGAAAAAGTGGTTGAAAAGATAGATGCTGATCAAAAGTCTGACAGGGTGGAAATTGAGATAATCGGGAACCGGAAACTGACATATACTTCTGTAAAGCAATCTTTTCCACTTGGTGTTGCAGTATATCTTCCGGCAACCAGGATTGGTGACAATGTTGTTACATCCCGGGATCCCGGCATGGATGGTATCAGCAGAATTCTGGTTTCCTATGCTGATAAAGAGCAGACAACCGCCAGGGTTGAGGTCTTTTTAACAAAGAATTCTGATTATGAGGTGGAGGAGCACAAATCATCCCTGAAGTTAATTTTTTATATAAAAACCCAAGATAAAATTTGCGAAAAAGCCGTTGAGAGTAAAAAAAACTCAGTTGCAGAAGAAAAGTTGTCTTTTCAGGAACCAGAATCTGTTAAAATCCCTAAGGGCACAGCAACCTTGTCTGGTATTGATTTTGATGTAAATGATAATGGAAGATCAGAAATAGCCTTGACAACATCACAGCCCGTTAAATATGATATTAAAAGGGATAAAAACAGCAATTTAACGCTTGAACTGTACAATACAGATATTCCTGATTACAGGGAGCGTCCTTTAATAACAACATATTTCAAGTCGGCTGTGGAGAGTGTGCTGCCTGTGAACAGGAGTAATGGAGAGAAGAATTCCCATGTTAAGATTAAACTGCGGGACCAGGTAGCCTACCGCATTGTTCAGGATGCAGCCAGGCTTACGCTCTATTTTGAACCATCAACCATTGAACCGTTAGCTTTTGACATGGCAAAAAAGAGTCTTAACGCCACAGGTGAAGTTGTTGCTGCAAAAGCCGATTCTGTAGCTGACTCTGTCAAAGAGGTTTCTGGTAAAGAGGAGCAAAGCAAGCATTTAGAAAAGGAAAAAAATAGAGAGTCTCTGTTCCAGAAAAAAAAAGAGTTTACAGGAGAGAAGATCAGGCTTGATTTTTTTGAAACAGATATAAAAAATGTTTTTAGAATTCTTCAGAGCATAAGCGGGAAAAATTTTGCTGTGGACAGGGATGTGACAGGGAATGTCACCCTGACCCTTGATAAACCAGTCCCCTGGGATCAGGTTCTGGATCTTGTGTTAAAAATGAACCACCTTGGCACGGTACAGGAGGGGTCAATAGTACGCATTGCAACTCTGGCAACCATGAAGCAGGAAGAAGATATGCGCAGTGCAGCTTTTGAAGCAAAAAAACGTGCCATGGAACAGAGAAAGAGCTTAGAGCCCCTTGTAACTGAATATATACCAATTAATTACTCCAGTGCAGAGAGTGATATCAAACCACATCTGGAAAAAATACTCACCCCGGACAGGGGTAAGCTCAGTGTTGATGCCCGGACGAACATGGTAATAATGACAGATACACAGTCCAAGGTCGACCAGGCAAAGGAGCTGATATACAGGCTTGATAAGGTTACTCCCCAGATTATGATTTCAGCCAGGATTGTGGAGGTCAGTAAGAATTTTTCCAAAAAGCTTGGTATTGACTGGGGTATGTCAAGTAAGGATGTTTACAGGGATGATCTTGGTGGAACCTATGGCTTTGATGTTGTCATGAATCATGCTGTGGCAAGCACTTCAAGTATAGGATATACATTCAGCCGTATTACAGGCACCCCGTTTTCTCTGAATGCAAGACTTACTGCATCTGAGATCAAAGGAGATGTTAAAATAGTATCATCTCCCAGAGTGCTTACCCTTGACAATAAAAAGGCAAGGATTAAGCAGGGTATTGAGTTCGCTTATCTGGAAAGGGATGACAGCGGTGGTTCTTCAGTCGAATTTAAGGATATTGACCTTCTGCTTGAGGTAACCCCCCATGTTACTCCTGACAGGCGTATTGCCATGATTGTTAACATTACAAAAAATGATATTGATTCAATTACTGACGGAATACCCTCTCTTTCAACAAATGAGGCAGAGACGGAACTTTTAATCAATGATGGAAACACCATAGTTATTGGAGGTATTGTAAAGACCACTTCCACCGAAGGTTCAACCGGTTTTCCGTTTCTTTCAAATATTCCAGGTCTTGGAAGGCTTTTTAGATCAGACAGTGAAGAAGAAAAAAGGAATGAGCTTTTGATTTTTATCACACCAACCATTGTTCAGCTTGAGCAGAAAAAGAATTAACTTCTAAGGGCATTTTTTCATTTCACCATCCCATCCCCTGGCTGGGGAAATTTTGCCAAGATGAGGTTTTAAAGAAAGTTGGGGAGAATAACGTGTAAATTATTTTTGGAATTCCCAAAAATGATTGTTGTGTATCAGGGCCATGGAAATTTAAAAATCCACCAAAAAGACAAGGTCTATGGTGTATTTTATTTTTTCCATGGCCCTTAAATAGTATAAACAAAGATAGAAGAAACAATTGACTATATTAATTTGCTGGAGGCAGCTATGGGAAAAAGGGTTAATGGAAAAAGTGTACTAATTTTTTATTTGGTACTATTCAGTTTTTTGATTTCAGGGTGTGGTTCATCAGGATCTTCTGAAGACCCTGAACCTACAATAAACTTTTCAGTGAAATTGATTAATGAACAAACAGGAGAAGAAACCCATTCTATAACTAAAGATAATCCAGGTATCCTGAACATAACATTGACTGATGAATCCGGTGATCTTGTTAAGTATAAAATGGTTACAGTGGCATCAATGAAAGGAAGTTTTACCATTGCAGAAGATGGTACTGACCTGACTGATGAAAATGGTGTTGCTGAACTTAAGCTGATTCCTTTGGAAACTGAAGGAGTTGAAACAACCGGAGCAGGTGAAATAACAGTGGAAGCAGGCGGTTTTACCATGGAAATTCCTTTTGGCTTTCAGATTGGTATCCCTGATTCTTTAATGCTTGGAACGTTTGTGAATGGTGTGTTCCAGAAAGGTATATTATCTACAGCTCTTGCTTTAAATGAAACGCTTGCCTTTGATGGTACAACTGTCATTACTGTCTCTGTTGTTGATTCAAACTCTGAACTTTTTGCCCAGCCGGTTGATATTATTTTTAGCTCAAGCTGCAATGCCCGTCTGGATCAATCCGTTGTTACGGAAAATGGAGCAGCTGTCTGCGTTTACCATTCTCTGGGGTGTATAGAAACTAAAGATACTGTGACTGCAACGGCAGTCAGTGGTGGAACTGCTTTAACAGCATCTGTTGAAATTCCCCTTGCAAATCCTGATACAGGAACCATTGAATTTGTATCTGCTCTTCCCGTAAATATTGCAGTGGCAGGAACAGCTACTGCTGATATTCAGGAAACTTCCGTAGTTACTTTTCTGGTAAAGGATAACATTGGGAATCCTGTGTCACGTGAAATGATTAATTTCTCAATAACCTCGGATACAGGTACAACCGGTGGTGCGACCGTGACACCGGCAAGTGGAGAAACATATGCAAATGGTGAAATTCAGGTAATTGTTAAATCAGGCAGCATTGCAACAGCCGTCAGGGTTAAGGCCGCTGTAACTGTAAACAATACACTTATTTCAACTTTATCAGATCCAATTGTTATTGACGAGACTCCTTTATCCGAACGTATCGGGTCAATATCCATTGAAGCAGGGAGTGTTTCTATTGCTGCTGATAACACAAATCAAGTTACCATCAGAGCCACCGTATATGATAAAGCAGGAGAGCTTTTACCTGCAATGGATGTTGATTTTAGTACCACCATGGGAACATTGTCTTTAGCCACTGCATGGACTAAAAGTGACGGCATTGCAGAAGTGCAGCTTACGGCACCTGCAAATGCAGGCACAGCAGTTGTGACTGCCAATTCTCATGGGTTTATCGTTAATACTGAGATTGTGCTGACTCCTGGTGGTTCCATGTTTCTTTCCTTCAGTCCTGCTGTGGATAACATTACAGCAGTTTCCCCGGGCGACACCATTACTTTTGTTGCAATTTTAACAGATTCACAGGGTAATCCCTTACCAGACGAACAGATAAATTTTTTGATTTCACAAAATGAAAGCTCTGCTGTCCTTTCTTTATCAACATCCACTACTGCTACAACAGATGCAAATGGCTTGGCAGCTGTTCCATATACAGCAGGAGAGCTTATTGGTGTTGATTTAATAACAGCTACGGTAAACAGTAATCAGGGAGTTTTTTCTGATTTCAGAATCAGTGTGATTGCTGATGCTGGAGTTGGAGTTGATGTTGGTTCAATAACGTTAAGTTCCGATTCAGAGAGTATACCGGCAGATGGTTTCAGCTCTACAACTATTACCGCAACTCTTCAAAATACTTCCGGAGAAGCGGTTGCCCAGGGCACCTCAGTTGTTTTTACAACGACTCGTGGTGTTTTTGCCAATAATGGCACCAGCATAACAATTAAAACTCCTGATGATACAGGAACAGTAATCACCTCTCTTATTGCTGGAACAATTTCAGGAACTGCTCAAATAATAACAACATCAGGTGGGGTGTCACAAGCAATAAATATAGAGATTGCTGATGCTGGAGTTGGAGTTGATGTTGGTTCAATAACGTTAAGTTCCGATTCAGAGAGTATACCGGCAGATGGTTTCAGCTCTACAACTATTACCGCAACTCTTCAAAATACTTCCGGAGAA
>JAYEHB010000256.1:0-8653 GCA_034659375.1 Thermodesulfobacteriota bacterium | reverse complement strand
CTGTAGGCATGGTGTCCTCCTATGATGTCCGGCATAGCTCCACCTATATCACTGGCAAA
The DNA here is from genome assembly GCA_034659375.1 of Thermodesulfobacteriota bacterium. Classification (GTDB taxonomy): domain Bacteria; phylum Desulfobacterota; class Desulfobacteria; order Desulfobacterales; family Desulfobacteraceae; genus DATFJZ01. Next base: position 8,594 of record JAYEHB010000256.1, on the reverse strand, counting down.
CGCAATTCCACCGAGTATTACTGGAATAATCAGCAACCCGAGAATAAAGAGCCTTTTTTTATCTGAACAGATTGTTCTGGCATTGTTAATTTCCCACTGGGCAAAAGCTTGTGAGCCCTGCATCATAAACTTTCCCCATTGCTTAAAAAAATTCATTTTGTTTTACCTCCTGATTGTTATTATTTTAATGGTTTAACGGTTATTTAACTTTTTCTCTTTTAGCTCTTTTTTCTTATAAGCATCCTCCATTTTATTGATAAGTTCATTAAGTCTTACGGGTTTTGTGATATAATCAAAAGCTCCCATATTAATGACTTTCATGGCAGCATTGACTGTGGCATGTCCCGTGAGCATGATCACCTCTGTTAAAGGAGCTATCCTTTTTATCTCATTTAATGTAACTTCTCCGCTTATACCGGGCATTCTCATGTCAAGCACGGTAACATCAATATTCTGTTGCGAAATCAGCTCAATTGCCTCTTCTCCGGTTGAAACATCATAAACAGTATATCCTCTGTTGGTAAGCTGTCTCATAACTGATTCACGGAACTGATCCTCATCGTCAACCAATAGAATTTTCATTTTTTCTCCTTACTTCCTGCTCTTTCCCCTTTACAGAAGTGTCAACAGGAAGAGATACTGTAAAGAGACTTCCTTTTCCTGGAAGACTCTGGACTTCAAGGGAGCCGTTCATTGCATCAATAATACTCAAAGAGATACTTAAACCAAGACCGGTTCCCTTGCCAGGATCTTTGGTTGTAAAAAAAGGATTAAATATCTCCTCAATCTGCTCAGGTTTTATTCCCTGACCAGTGTCCTGAACCATCACCCTGACATATTCATCCTTTAAATCAGTTGAAATTGTAATTGTTCCCTGTCCTGAAATTGCATCTCCTGCATTGTTTATAAGATTTAAAAAAACCTGGCCAATCTGGTTTGGGTCAACGCTGACGTCAGGCAGTGCAGGAGCATAGTTTTTTATCAGCTCAATATTTGCAACATTAAACTGAAGCTTTTTTACGCCCTGGGTAGTTTTATCTAATATATCGTTTATATTACATACAATACGTTGTGGTTTGTTTTTTCGTCCAAAATCAAGCAATTGTCTTGTGATGCCGCTTGCCCTGAATGCTGCGGCTTCTATGATATCAAGTTCTTTGTAAATATTTTCAGGGCTTGCATCCAGATTGAATTCAGGGTTGAGCAGATCTCTTACAACACCTGATGTTGATGTTATTATTGCCAGGGGATTGTTGATTTCATGGGCAATCCCCGTTGCAAGCTCTCCAACAGATGCAAGCTTTGTAGCATGAATCAACTGGCTCTGGAGACTGTGACTGTTTTCAACTATAACCTGGGCACGTTTAACCAGTTTACTGATAACGAACCATGTCCCAGTTGAGAACAAAATTATGATAAGAATAAGAGAGATAATCATTATAGCTCTGGTTTTATACATTTCTGCATGGACAAGTCTCAAAGGCTGACTTACAATCAGAGTCCATGGAGTCTCCTTCAGCCATGCATGGGCAGTGATTACTATACCGTTTTTGCCTGACAGCTCCGTAACACCTGACTCCACTTTAAGAGAAGGCATATAGCTGCTTTTTTCAAGAAGATTGCCTTTGTGGGGATCAACAATCTGATAGGTACCCCTGTTGTTTATCAGTGTTGTTTCAACCTCTTTACCTTTGCTGATGGAACGAAGAAACATGTAAAATTTGTCAGGATCAATGGTTGCCCGAATAATATTCATTTTTCCCTCTATTGTCTGTTTCACTGCAATGGTAAAATGGGGGGTATTCCTGAAACCAAGGTAGATGTCAGTTATGACATAATCCTTTGTGCTTTTTGCCAGGGTACGAAACCACTCCTCTTCTTGATAATTTTTACCAAGAAGTTCAGGAAAAGGACCTGAATATCCGGTTTGAATTCCTTTTTCATTTAGAAATCCAACATCAACAAACGCATCACTGATCTGGGTAAGCTTTTGAAGGTCATAGATCATTGTTTCCCTGAAAGAATTGAAAGAGTCTGATCTGTTGTAAAAAAGATTACGGATGTTCATTTTCCGCTCCAGCAGAAAAAGATCAATGGTATTTCTCTGGCTTTTTGCCAGGGCTTCAAGATTGAATTTCTCTGTTTTTTGCAAAGTGGAGGTGAATTGAAAATGAAAATATGCTGAAAAAAGGAGCTGGGGGATGATAAAACAGCTTAAAACACCGATAATCAATTTAAACCTCAGCCGGGTAAAGTCTTCTCTTGTTTTCAGCAAGCCTTCTGAATTGCTCTGATGCAGCTGGCCGTTGGGTTTTTTTTCATTGGTTTTTTCCATTGTATTTATATTCATCTCCAATTAACATTCGATGACTAAATTCTTTTAACGTCAGAGAGGGGTAACAGGAGCCCATCTCCTGCTATCCTATCCCCCCTGGGCAAACCAGAACCAAAAAGGAATCTACGTGTGACATTCAGGTTATGATTTTCTTGCAAAAATAACACAAATTTCAAAAAACAAAAGCCTAATTGATCTAAATCTAATCTTTGCAATAGAGATGCCAGTGGGCAAGAAAGAATTATATTTTGTTTAACGCATTGAAATGATAGCGGAATTAATTATAGCTGATGGGTTGGCAAAAGTTAAACCAATAATGAATTTAGAAGAATTGCGAAACTGTTTTGAAAATTTTCGAAGAATTTATATGAAAGTCGGGCATCCTTCATAAGTACCTTACACTTTCTGAGGCCATTCCCTATTTAAAGGGGTTTTTCCCAAAAGAAGTGTAAACTACTTTTATGCTGATATGAAGGATGCCCTAATTTGTAGCTTTTTTTAGTTCCATCACCCCTGTTCACCACAAGATTTGCAAGCATAGCTTCTCTAATTGTCGTTCAGGCGCTATATTAGCGATTTCTTGCCCTGAGGACATGCTTTTGAATTTTACCTGTTCCTGTTTTGGGTAGCTCAGTAAATTCAATTGTTTTTGGGGCTTTAAATTTTGCCAGATGTTTTTTGCAAAATTCCACGATCTCCTCTTTAGTGGTCGCAGCACCTTTACGCAATGTAATATAAGCTTTCGGCACTTCCTGCCATTTTTCATCAGGAACCCCAACCACTGCGACTTCCAGTACATCTGGATGTTCATAGAGTACATTTTCAACTTCCACGGATGATATGTTTTCCCCGCCACTGATAATAACATCTTTTAAGCGGTCTTTTATTTCAATATACCCGTCAGGGTGGGTAACTGCCAGATCGCCGCTGTGAAACCATCCCCCTTTAAATGCTTTTTCAGTCTCTTGGGGAGAATTGTGATACTCAAGCATAACATTATTGCCCCTGGCAACAATTTCACCCAGGGTTTTTCCATCATGGGGTGTTGGTTCCATGGTTGTCTGATCCACCACATCCATATAATTAGTTGTAATGTATGCAACTCCCTGCCTGGCTTTAATTTTAGCCCGTTCATCAATGGGAAGATCATCCCACTCTTTTTTCCATTCGCACAGGGCATGGGGGCCGTATAGTTCAGTCAGTCCATAGCATTGAGTTACAGAACAGCCAATATGTTCCATTTGCTTAATAATTGAAGGCGAGGGAGGAGCTCCGGCAGTATTGACAATAAAACCCTCTGTCACATTAACATCATTGTGCTGTGCATATTCAGACATTCCGGCAAGCACAACAGGAGCACCGCAAAGATGGGTTGCCTTGTGTTTTTCTATATTGGAAAAAATCTCTTCAGGTACTACTTTTCTCAGGCAGATTTGAGTTGCTCCAGGAGCGAAGACCCCCCAGGTATGGCACCATCCATTACAGTGAAACATCGGCAGAGTCCAGAGATATTTGGAGTTAGAATTTATATTATACTCCAGAATTTCACCAAGGGCATTAAGATATGCCCCTCTATGGGAATAGAGAACTCCTTTGGGACGTCCGGTAGTTCCACTGGTATAATTTAAACTTATGGGCTGCAGTTCATCATCAACTCCAAAGAAAAATTCTTCGGGCTTAACATCAATAAACTTTTCATAATCAGGGGCATCAAAAGCTTTGCCCTCTACATCACAGATATTGACAAGTTCTATATTCAACTCCCTTACTTTATCGAGAACAGGCTGAATTGAATCAGACAATTCAGTATCAACAAACAAAAATTTACTTTGGGAATCTTTAAGGATATAGGCAATTTCTTCAGGAGCAAGCCTGATATTAACGGGCACTATAACTGCACCTATAAGGGGAATTGAATGATGGCCCTCCAAAAGCCAGGGCGTATTTGGGCAGAGAAACGCCACCTTATCATCTTTTTTTATACCCTTTTGCTTAAGAGCTGTTGCAAGACGGCAGACACGATCTTTAAACTGACTGAAAGTAAAGCTGGTGTCATTGTAAATCACAGCTGTTTTTTCAGGAAAAACATAGGCACTTCGTTCAAGAAAATGCAGAGGACTTAAGGGTTCATAGTTGACTTTTCTCATTTCTTCCCTCCAAAATATAAATATTAAAAAAAAGATTGTAATTATGATGTAACTATTGTTACAAATAAATAATAATTATTTCAATAGGTACTCGTCTGATTTTTTTGTAGGTGCTGAACCTATATTCTGCAATCAGACCCTTTCCCAGGTAACAGCGTACATGAGAAGTTCATTGGCATCTTTAATGTTGAGTTTCTCCTTTATTCTTTCCCTGTATGTTCCTATGGTTTTTATGCTTAAATTGAGCTGTTCTGCTATCTGTCTTGTTTTAAGCCCCTGTCCAAGCATTTTAAAAACTTCAAATTCTCTTTGCGTAAGTCTGTCCACAGGGGAAGAATGAGCATGTTCTGCCGATGAAGAGGTAAATGAAAGCACCAGTTTTTCCATGATTGCATTGCTGAAATAGAGTTTTCCTGCAAGGACTTTTCTTATGGCTGTTACAACCAAAGCAGGAGCTTCCTGCTTCATGATATAACCCTTGGCTCCGGCCATGACAGATCTTTCTGCAAAAAGGGATTCCTGATGCATGGAAAGAACAAGTACCGGGATATTTTTATGATATTTTTTTAAATTCCTGACAAGCTCAAGCCCGTCACTGTTTTTAAGGGTAATGTCGACAATAACAAGATCAGGTTTAAGGCGGGATATTTCATTCCAGGCATCTGTAACATTATCTGCCCATGCGCAGACATCAAGGTCTTCTTCCTGATTGATCAACTCGCTCATGCCCATGCGAAAAACAGGATGATCCTCCACGATAACTATTTTTTTCTCTATTTTCACACCAATAATTCCCCAAATTCGCATTTACTCAACTTTCTGACCTTAATTTTACCGGTCAAAGTGTCAAAACCTTATCGGGGTCAGGCTTTTGTTATTTGTGTCGTTATCAAACCTTGAATATAATTAACAAAAAAAGTCAAGATAATGACAATAACGAAAGCCTGACCCCACGCAGTGCCGAGGCCTTGACATGCACAATCCAGAAAGTTGAGTCATTTATATGAGAGCCCGTCCAAACCACTGTAATCATAGACGTTCTAAATTTGGTTTCGTAAATATTCGGCCAGCACCCCTCCCTCATGCTTGGTTTCTGCCCTTTAGGGTATGCCGGTTATTAAGAACTATTTTGACCCTTGCTCCCCTTTTTTCAATATTTTCCCAAAAGATCAAAGCATCTGCCTGCTCTGCCCTGTGAATCATGATCCTTAACCCTGCTCCCTTTGAATCATTCAAGTTTTTCATTCCTGTGCCATTGTCCTCAATCAGTATTAAATCTCTTTTGTTCTCTTGTGCCAGGGTAATAACAATGTGATCAGGTTTACCATGTTTAACAGCATTGTAAACAGCTTCCTGGACAATATAATAGATATGTGCCTCTCTTTCCTTTTCAAGGGAAATTGATTTTTTTTGATCAAGAGAACATGACAGATTAGAAAATTCCTCCACCTTTTCACAGAGATTCCTTAATGCCGATTCCAACCCATGGGCCACAAGCTCTGCAGTACAAAGACCTTTTGACAGATTCCTTGCCTTGTCTGTGGCTTCAAAGATCAGGTTTCCTATTTTTTCAGCAAGAAGAGCATTTTTTGAGGATGTCTCCTTAATATTTTTTTTTAAAACCGTGCAAAACCCCTGTATCCCAATAAGGTGGGGGCAGAGATCATCATGGAGATTCTGGCCAATCCTGCGTCTGATCCTGTCCCCCATTTCCTGGGCTTCCCTGTATCCATCCTCACTTCTTTTTAAAGCCTTTTCAATCTCTTTACGCTCTTTTATCTCCTGCTCTAATTTAAAACTATACTTTGAAAGTTTATCCATGAATCTATTAAAATATCTACCTAACATTCCAATCTCATCTTTGGTATTCATGGTAAGTTTTGCAGCAACATTACCCGAAGGTTCGGAATTCTCAAGATGATCCATGAGTTTTTTAAGGGGTGTTGTAATTGATGAACTGATCCTGAAAATCAGAAAAACTGCAAGAGAAATTGCAATAAGCATGGTAATTATTATTATATTTCTCATCTTTCTCATGGGTGAATAAAATTCATCAAGATAACTGGAGGATGCCACAATCCAGTCAAGTTCAGGTATATAGTTGAATATCACAAGTTTTTCTCTAAAACTTTGTTCTCCTGGATTTTTCCATGAATAGATGATTTTGCCGCTTTTCTGTTCAAGCATATCTGTGAAAAATTGTGAAGGAACACCCTCTTTTTTAAAAATATTCACACCTTCCATTTTGGGATGGATAACAGTATTGCCGCTGCCGTCGGTTACATAGGAATAACCTGTTTTGCCAAATTTTAAAGATAGCACACTGTCACGGAAATCATTTACATTTATCAGCTCAGTGAATTCATTTCTGTATGATGAAACTGAAATAATCCAGTCCCATGGTTTAAAATAGGACATATAAAGAGCTTTGGGACGGGAGCTCTTTTCACCCGGGTTTTTCCACTGGTACTCAATATAACCCTCTTTTAGTTTCATCTGATCCCTTACAAACAAAAATTCAGACACATCAGTGCCCAAAACTTTTTTTCTGGGATGTATGGTTACTACCCCCCTGGTGTTGACGCAATAAATATATCCTGATTTTCCAATGGTCTGACTGAGAAGGATTGAGTTAACTTTTGCTTTTGCTTTTTCTTCACTTATCTTTCCCTGGTGAAAAAGATCATAATAATGAGCAGCAATCTCTTTATTCTTTTCTGCAACAGCCCTTAAATAATTTTTAATGGATACTGTTGCAGATGTTCTCACCATATTAAATATTGTGGTGGTGGAATTTTTTAATTCGCTCTCTATATTATGTTCAAGTGTACTGCGAACGAAACAATAAATAACAATACCAACAAAAGCTATGGAAAAGATGAAAAGGGTTAAATAACTGATAAGAAGCTTATGCCGTATTTTTAAATTTATCCATGCTTTCATATTGCCCTCTTTTTTACATGAAAGTTTACAAATTTTGGAATCCTTCATAGAGAGTTGAAATTTCCTCTTTGAGCATGCAGCATGCAATTCTATGCCGGGGAGTACCGTCGTTATTATAGGATAAATTACCCGGCTGGATGAGTTTATTCATCACACACCCCTCGGGGATTGTTAACCTGAAAAGATCATCCTCATTTATTTTGTCTGTTTGAACAAGTCTGTTGTCTTTAATCTCAAGGCTGTGCATGGGATAATCCTCACAGATGGGACAGCGGTAGACCCTGGCGTTGGGAAAAATAAAATAGTTGTCTGCCACAAGACCTGCACACTGGAACTCTTCCCCTTTTTCCAGAAATACTTTTGGGTATGTTACTGTTATTCCATATTGTGCCACTTCTCTTGCAACCTTGGGCACTGTTTCAAGCCATTTTTCCTTTGACACCTGAGATGTGCCGCTCTCATCTGCAGATTCGCCCCTTATACCTATGACCTGAATAAAAAAACGTTTAATGCCAAGTTTTTTTATAATCTCAGGCATCATGGCAAGCTCATGGATATTATCTTTGCTTACAGTATATATCATGGAAGTTGAAAAACCTTTTGATACTGCCTCTTTTATACCTGCAACGCAATTGTCAAAACAGCCCTTTCCCCTGATGGCATCATTGGTCTCTTTTGTTGCACCATCCAGGGAAAAACTGATAAAATCCACTTCATCAGGGGTGATCCTGTTAAGTATATTATGGAACAGATATCCGTTTGTATCAATGGTAATGGATTTAAACCCCAGTCTTTTTGCCTCTTTTACAGCAGGAGCAAGGTCTTGATGCAGAGTGGGCTCTCCACCAAGAAAGATTACATTAATGGATTGCGATTCAAGGTCGGACCCGTCAGGATTAGCAGCCTGGGTCTTCAGATTTGTCACATCCTTTTTTTTTCCGGCAAAAAGAGCAAGCCACTCTTTTATGGTTTTAATATCAAGGGTGTTTTCTCCGTGTTGCTCCTTATTAATATAGCAATGGGAACAGGCAAGATTGCATTTTGTGAGAATATGAAAAAAAAGATTGGAAGAATTTTTTGAAAAAGCTACTGTTTTTTTCTGCATTATTTATATTTACCCCATGTGTTTTTAAACCACAGAATTCACAGAGGGTGTTAAAGTAATTTTA
>JAYEHB010000255.1:0-8685 GCA_034659375.1 Thermodesulfobacteriota bacterium | reverse complement strand
TTTGTCATACTTTCGGGCACCTGAAAAATCAAATTTTTTTGAATTGTATACATCTTCAATGTTGATAATTTCCCCGGTTAAAGCTGCGAAAGATGATACATGGGAATAATTGGGTCTGTTATTTTTATGGAGAGAAATATCTTCCAGAGGAGATTCATGGGAGTCTCCCTGTCTGAAACGAATGTCTAAAGGAGTATTTTGAAGGATTTCAAATTTTAATTTATCATCATCTACTGAGTATAGAGTGCCTGCCTCGGCATTTGTCAAAGTTCTTGATTCATCCACAATCATTTCAAGAAGCCTGAAAATGTTTTTTTCACAGGAAAGAGCAACACAGATTTCCGTCAGTTTTTGCTGTTGCCTGTATATCTCGTCAAACTTATCATTTTTGCCTTGAATTTTCATTTTACCTGTGACCTTTAGGGTTTTCAATTGTTTTACAACAAAGGGGTGTAGCAGAAAAAAATCACTACCCCATATTTTGTAGCAGCAATTCTAAATATCAGTTATAGCCAATTTCGCATGACTTCATACCATCTTTTAATTATTTAAGGTAGAAATGTATGAGGTCATATGAAATGCACTATAGTTTGTTTTTAAAGAGAATATCAGATACATCTTCCTTGTTCATATCAGATATTTTTTTATAAATATCTAAAAAAACATCAAAATTGCTCATAAAGATGTTTAACAGTTCAGGATCAAAATGTTTGCATTTATCTTCTGCGAAAATCAGTTTTACCTTTTCCTGCGAGAATGGCGGTTTGTAAGGCCTTTTTGACATCAGTGCATCAAATACATCCACAATGGCCACAATTCTTGCTGATTTTGGAATGTTTTTTCCTTTTAATTCTTCTGTATAGCCTTGACCATTCCATTTTTCATGGTGAAAGGATGATATCTCCTGGGCCATTTTTAAAAGTTCGTTACCTGAATCTTTTAAAATGCGGTATCCGATTTTTGGATGTTGTTTTATGATTTCAAATTCACCAAAGGTTAGTTTGCCATTTTTTTGCAGAATTTCAATGGGAATGCCAATTTTTCCCACATCATGCATCCTGGATTAAAAATTTTTGGAAGAATGTTTTCAGAAATCCCAGGTCCTGTATCGTGAAATATTATTTTTACCACTTTATCTGTTGCATCCAGGGAAATATCAATAGCTCCTCTTCCATTCATGACATCATAGGCATTGTTTATAATATTCATGAAAACCTGGTTCATCTGGCTGGGAAAACATAGTATTGGTAAGCTATAATTATATATTTTGTTAATTTTAATACCTGCTTTAAGTTTATTTTTCATTATTGCAAGGGTATTATCAATCAGAGAAGAGATGGTTGTCAACTGGTATTCAGCCTCGTCCAGCCTTGCAAAGACTCTTAATGAATCAACTATGGATAAAATGGAATCACATGCAGTTAATGATGTTGTAAGCTTTTGATCAATTTTATTGATAATGGTTTTTACCTTATTGTCAATATTACTGATATGGTTTGTTTTGTTTAAATATCGCTTGATAAGGTCTGTATTTGAGTTTAATAACTCCAAGCGGAGTGTTTATCTCATGGGCAATGCCTGAGACAAGTTCTCCAAGAGATGCCATTTTTTCAGACTGGACAAGCTTGCCCTGGGTTTTATTTAGTTCTGCAAGGGACGCTGTTAATGCTGATGTCCTCTCCGTTACACGATATTCCAGTTGTTCGTTAAGTTTTTGGACTTCTTTGGTCTGTTTTGCAAGACTTGAATAGAGTTTGGCATTTTCTAAGGAGATGCCTATTTGAGAGCTTACGATCTGCAGCATATTTAAGCGTTCATCTGTAAAGGTTCCTGCAAGGAGGTTGTTTTCCAGATATAGAATACCGGTAAGATTTGATTTGTGCATAATGGGAGTACACAATATTGATTTGGGACGGTTGGTCATAACATAGTGATCCTTTGTAAACATGCCTTCTTTTGCAGCGTTATTGAGTACCAGTTTTTTTTTTGTCCTTGCAACATAATTGATTATTGCCATGGAAAGATTATTCTTTTTTTTAACGGGAATTGAATGTAATACCTGAATATTATTCTGGCCGGCATGGGCTTCAGCTTCAATCAACATTTTTTTATTGGATTTGAGAATCAGAAAACCTTTTTCAGCACCGGCATTTTCAATGACTATATTCATTAATTTGTTCAATAGCCTGTCAAACACAATCTCACCTGAAATTGCCTGGGAGATTTTCATCACTGATGCTGCATCAAGTTTTTCCATATTAGACTGCATTGATTCCTTTTGGGTTGAGGAAATCATGATTTTTGAAATATCGTTTTTTGAACTCTTTTTTAGCAGATGCCGGCCAATGCGATAGTGGATCTCATCTTTTTGTGATTCAGAGAGAAGAGAGTAAACAGCTTGTTGAATACGGTCATGGGAAAATTTAAACTCAACATTCATATCTGTTATTGAATTTTGCATGTTAAATTCAATCATTTTATAACCATCGCTTATGGGGAGTATCAGATCTTCTTTTATTGGTTTTTCAAGCAGTGCAAGAGTTTTTTCTGGAGAATGTGAGAGGATAAAGGATAGGGCTTTTAGATCAAACTGATTGCCCATGCATGCAGCTATCTGGAGTATCCATTGACTTTTTGCATCCAATAGCTGAATTTTTTTTGTCATCAGTTCAAGAACATTGTCAGTAAACCCCAATGCCTTAATTTTCGTTAAATCCCAGTCCCATTTTTTTTCCTTTAAGTTAAACATGAGAAGTTTTTTTGCATAGAGGTTCTTTAAGAAAAAATTCATAAAAAAAGGATTGCCCCCTGTTTTTTCAAGGAGAAGCTGTGAGAGTTTTTTAACAGATTCTTTTTTTGTGTAAAGTGAATCGGCCACTAACTGGGTTGTATGGGTAAGATTTAAAGGGGATAAAAATAATTCGCTGATACATGCGTTCCCTTGTTTGAGTTTTTCCATGGCTATGTTTAAGGGATGGAGAGAATTAACTTCATTGTGGCGATATGCTCCCATGAAAAAAAGATAAGCTGTTTTGTTTTCAGAGATGATGAGTTCCAGCAGATTCAGTGATCCTGAATCGATCCACTGCATGTCATCTAAAAAGATAACCAGAGGATGTTCTTGTTTGCAGAAGAGTTTAATAAAATTTTGAAAAACTACATTGAACCGGTTTTGAGTCTCAACTGGTCCAAGTTCAGATACCGGGTTTTGTGGGCCTGTTATTAATTCAACCTCTGGAATAACATCAATAATAATTTGACCATTGGCACCTAATGCAGATAAAAGTCTCTTTTTCCATAGAAAGAGTTTTGAATCATCTTGTGTTAAAATTTGTTGAATTAATTCACTAAAAGCTCTGATAAAACCCATATATGGAAAGTCAGGCTGAAACTGATCAAATTTTCCAGTGATAAAGTATCCCTTTTGTAGTGTAAGGGGTTTATATATCTCCTTTACAAGTGATGTTTTGCCAATGCCGGAGTATCCCCCAATCATCACTGCCTCAGAAGTTCCCTTTGTAACATTGTAAAATGCTTTTAGCATGGTATTAATCTCTTTCTCTCTTCCGTAGAGCTTTTGAAAAATATGGAATTTTTCCGGGATATCGTGTTGGGCAAGGGGGAATGTGGTGATACTGCCTGTTGCTGCAAGTTGATTCCGGCATTGTTTTAAATCAGATTGAATTCCCCATGCACTCTGGTATCTATCCTCAGCATTTTTAGCAATGAGCTTCATTACAATCATGGATATTGGTTCAGGAATTTTATGGTTGATTTCGTGGGGTGGAAAAGGAGATGCTGCCAGATGAAAATGGAGAAGTTCTAAGGGATCATTGCTTTCAAAGGGAACTTTTTGACATAGGAGCTCATAAAAAGTAATACCCAGGGAGTAAAAATCAGTGCGAAAATCAAGTTTTCTGTTCATTCGTGTTTGAGTCTGGCAAGGTCAGCTGGTAAAGGAGTTTTATTTTTTGTTGTCTTTAAAATAACCGGCAGGCGATCTGAGCTTTTAATCCCGCTGTAAACAAGTGTGCTGTTGCTTTCATAGATTTTTGCAATAATTTCGTAGCCAGGAATAGTTATCATCATCAATCTCCATCTGGTACAAATTCTTATCTATATGTGTTGATAATGCCTAATTACATAATATTATTCAATTTTTATTGTAATGTTATTTTACTGTATCATGGAAGATTTTTGCACCAATTTTTTTATATATGAAACTCCGTTCAATAACGCAGCAGATGCGGTGCCCCCTAGTAAATTGTTTCTCCAGTAATTTAAAATTTAAAAAAGGAGATTATTTTATGCCTGAAGAATCATTGACTTCACCAATTGCAGTTGTAGGTTTAGCCTGCTGGTATCCAGATGCACGTAATCCTCTCCAGCTATGGGAAAATGTTCTTTCACGCCGACGTCAGTTCAGACAGCTTCCTGATCAACGTCTCTCTATTGATGATTATTATCATCCAGACCCCCATGAATCTGATAAGACCTATGCAAAAAAGGCAGCTGTTATTGACGGGTTTGATTTTGACTGGGCATCCATGCGAATTCCATATTCAACCTATCAATCCACAGATATTACACACTGGCTTGCTTTGCAGGTTGCAATTGAGGCTGTGACAGATGCAGGTTACTCTTCCAAAGATATTCCTGGTGATCTAACAGGAGTTATTGTGGGAAACAGTCTTACTGGAGAACAAGCCAGGGCAAATACCATGAGATTGCGCTGGCCCTATGTCCATCGCACTTTTTTAGCTGCAGCCCATTCAAAAGGACTTGCAAGGGAGCAGATTGTGGAGATTGAGGCTGAACTTGAGATCTGTTTTAAATCAGCTTTTCCCAAGACAAGTGAAGATACTCTGGCAGGTAGTCTTTCCAACACAATTGCAGGTCGAATATGTAATTATATGGATCTGCACGGTGGCGGTTATACCGTGGATGGAGCGTGTTCATCTTCTCTGCTTGCTGTATCCACAGCTGCCAGTCGTCTTGTCCATGGCGAGTTGGACATAGCCCTTGCAGGAGGTGTTGATATCAGTCTGGACAGTTTTGAACTGATTGGTTTTGCCAAGACCAGGGCATTAACCCAAAATGATGTTACAAAAGCAGTTACAATTGCAGAAAAACAGGGTATCAGAGCTTATCGTTTAAAGGTTTTCAATGGTTTTCACTCAAAACTTGCAAAAGATGCTTCTGATATATTGAGATCTGATACATTACTGCCAAAAAAATTTACTGAATCAACGGTGAAGTTGTTTTCAGCTGTTAAAGGAAAAGAGATAAAACCTGGAATTTCTCTGCAAAATCATTTTGCTGATCAGGTTATCTTTCAGGTGGATTTCATAACAATGGTAAAATCCATGGCAGCTGAGTGTGATATTTTTGTTGAAGTGGGGCCGGGCGGTGTGGTTTCAGGGCTTTTCAAGAGTATTGCGGGAATTGAGGGGCCATTGTGTATGCCAGTTGAATCAACGTCTGAGCGTGACAAGGATCTCAATACCATGCTGGCTGTTATTTTTACCCAGGGAGTTGATATCTCATGGAAGAATCTCTACGTTCAACATACCACCTGGGTTCGCATTCTGGAGCATGGAAAAGTAAAGCCTGCCCCCTATCCTGACTACTATTGGGAATTTATAAAAAGCCCCCATGTTATGCTGCTTCCACAAAAAGATGCCCCCAATACTCCAGAACCTCTTTTTGAACCTCTCCAGGATCTTATTATGCAGTGTGAACAGGATAAGGAACTCTATGCGGCACCGGTTGGTCCCATTGTTCAGCCTCTTCTCTGTGAGCAGATTATTGAAACATCCCTTGAAAATTCAAATCTTGTGGGTAATATATATTTTGCTAATTATTATTCATGGCAGGGGCAGACCAGGGACAGATATTTTTACAACCTGGTTCCTGAATGCTTTCGTGGTATTGGAGATCAGGGCGAGCTGCTCTGTCTTACGTGCAGGGTTGATCACCTCAGGGAAGCCATGCCCTTTGACAGGATTTTTGTGACAATGGCATTAAAAAAACTAAACGTTTGCAGTGCTGTTTTTTATTTTGAGTATTTTCGTATTGGGAGAGACGAAAAACGTACAAAACTTGCTTTTGGAGAGCAGCACGCAGTCTGGGTAATTCGTGATGATAAAGGAAACCCGGTTCCTGCACCTTTTCCGGTCAAGGTTAAAAAGGATTTTCAAAGATTAACAGCTCTTGTTCATTGTTAAATGGTTGTAAGCGTTCACAGGGCACTGCACCTTGCGTAGTAGTCTTTGCACTTGAAGTACATGAGTACGTCTGCGTGCCCAAACGGAATTGATAAGCCTGCATGATGGAAATATTGCCCGCTACAGATTACGTCCAACAGAATATGAGGCTTGGAAAATAACATGGACCGCCAAATGAACACCAATTTTATGTTAGGCCCACCTTATCCTACAGCCAACATGAAAATCACCGGTTTATCCGGTGCATTTTCTGGTTATAATTAAGTATCACGTCTCCGATAATCGCGAATTACATTTAGATACCTCCCACAAGGTGTTCAGTATAAAATTTATTTACATTGCAAAAGATGCACTGTTAATCCATTCATGTTTATTGAGTGTATTAACGGCAATTGTTATTTGGTGATTACTGAATTGTTTTTTTCTGGCACTCCATGTGTGAATCATTTTAATAACATCTTCAAGAGAGTTTGCGCCTTCTTTGTTAATCACCCAATGAACGGTTGATAACAATTCTAAACCGAATTGTGACTCAAAGCCATTAACTAACTGAGATACTTTTTGAAATCGTTTTAAAGTATCTTTTCTAGTTTCTAAGAACTTTTTTGAATCTTCGTAAGCACCTGGGATGAGCTCAATGGGTTTATCTGGTTTATCACCTCCATCCGCATAACCTGAAATCAAATGTCCTTCAATTGTATTTAAAACATGTCTAAGATTGTTTGCGTATGGACCATAAGGGGCTTTATTATATTGCAACCTAAGAGGTTGACCTGATTCTTGCAGAAAATACATTAATTTGTGAATTTCTAGAAGGCTTACAAATGGATCCAATAGACCTGCTAAATATCTTGCAATCAAACCAACAAGTGCTGCTCTGCCTGGAGTCATTTTGGGAATTTCTTTATTTTTTACCATGACTTTAGCGTTGGGAGTACCTTTAGGTTCAAAAACAATAATGTTAACATCACTTAAAGAGCTTAAAGCATTTTCGATCAAACTTTTGACTTCTTCCCAACTTAACCCCCCAAGCCCTGATCCAAGAGGGGGAATTGCAATAGATTTAATATTATTCTTTTCTATCACATTTCGAAGATCTATTAGGCCTAATTCAATATCTTCTATCCGACTCTTTCCTCTCCAATGTCTTTTTGTAGGAAAATTGATGATGAATTTAGGGTTTAGCATTTCACCAGTTTTAAAAACAAACATTTTTCCAGGAACAACTTCTTTATGCTTGCAGGCTAAAGAGTATACTTTAAAATTATCCGGATATGCTTTTTTAAACTGTAGAGCAATACCCCTTCCCATTGCACCGACGCAATTGACAGTATTTACTATTGCTTCGATATCTTCCTTGAACAGGTCGCCTTCTTTATAATTTATCATAACATACCCCATTCATATCAATAATACCAGTTTGGTCGCACTTTGACTGGTGGTTTGTGCTCTGTTCGAGCTAATATTTGGTTAATTATTTTGATATATCGAGGAGATATTATACCGATTTGTTCCACCAATTCCCAAGGAATTTGATCTTCTATTAAGAATTCAGCTTGTTTCTCTTCTTTGCATGCAGTCCATTGTGTTGCATTCACAGCATTCCAATTAATTTTATTTAAATTTTTAAGATCACAATAATTTTCAAAATAATATGAACCTGCATTGCTTGTAGAAAATGCCCAACGTTTTCTATTTTTATTTGCCCAATTGACTGTCTGCTCAAGATCTGCTACTAAGTGAATAATCGGTTCTTGACCACCTTTGTACGCAAGTTCTGGATTTTTCATATGCATTAAATATAGCATAATTGAGCGAGGGCAAAAATAGAATGGCACACAATTTCCCACATATAAATCTGGATGACTGGTTAATGTTAATTCATTAAGTCGCCTATTTTTTATGTTTGTCATTCCAATATTAGTCCCATTTTCTGTTCCGTTTGAAATAATTGCATCTGAAAAAAGGAAGCCATCATTAATAACAAAAGGAAGTTTGTCGTAATGTAAAATGTGACAAATTTTAGGTTGTTCTGGCAAAGGCATTAAATCCCTCAATACAAAAATAAACATTAATGCTCATTATCTAAAATAAAAAAATCTAATACGCAAGCATTTTGAAAGATTGTAATTAAAAAGTGATCGATAAGCAAGTTGATGTGTGGATCAGTATATCTTTTACATAAAATATCTAACTGGATATTATGCCAAAATGAAAGAAGTACGGAACTGTTGATTACCTTAATATCTGACCCTTTTCAATTTTTCATATTTCAACAATCAGACCTATAAGCAATTATCATTGATTCCCTAAAGGTTCAACGATTATTTTCATATCTTTAAGAATAAAAATAAAGGGGTCAAAAAATAAAGGGGTCAAGTCTACTCTTGACTCTTATTGATTAATAATTGCTGTCAGAGCATGAATAGTTTTTTTAACCCAGTTTTTTTTTGAATTC
>JAYEHB010000254.1:6066-8723 GCA_034659375.1 Thermodesulfobacteriota bacterium | reverse complement strand
GTGAAGTCGAATTTTTTAATTGGTAACAGATTAGAAATACGCATAACCTGAAGGGGAAAAACTATACATTAGTTTTTGTACTTAATCAAAATGGTAAGAGACTTACAGCAAGAACTACAACTATTATACAGGAGGTGGCAATTCCTCCCATACCCTAAAGGGATATGGGTTTCCTTGCCACAAAATTTATGAATGATGATGTTTTAATAAAAGAGGAAAAGGATTGCACGGTAATTCTTTCACTGAACCGCCCAAAGGCAATGAATTCGCTGAATTTTGAGCTTTTGTATGCCATAAGAGATCAGATTGATGAACTTTTGTACAGATCTGATATCAGAACTGTTATTATTACAGGTGCAGGAGAAAAGGCATTTTGTGCGGGAGCTGATCTAAAGGAGAGAGCGACCCTTTCCCAGGATGAGGTGAAAAAATTCATCCTCACCATTAGAAATCTTCTCACATCTATCCAGAATCTAAACAAACCTGTAATTGCGGCAATCAACGGCATTGCCCTTGGTGGAGGCACTGAAATTGCCCTTGCTGCAGACATCAGAATAGCGGCAGACACCGCAACAATGGGTCTTACTGAAACAAGACTTGCCATAATTCCAGGTGGAGGCGGAACCCAGAGGCTTCCAAGAATCATTGGTGTTGCCAAAGCCAAAGAGCTGATCTTTACAGGAAAAAGAGTTGATGCCAGAGAGGCTCTTGATATTAATCTTGTCAATAAAGTATGCAGACCTGAGGATCTCATGGATCAATGCATGGAAATGGCAGAAATGATAAAAGAGACAGGGCCCATTGCCGTTGAAATGGCAAAATATGCCATCAACCAGGGCATTGAAACAGATCTTGCCACGGGCCTTGCCATTGAATCCAACGCTTACAGAGTGACTATACCAACCAAAGACAGGGTTGAAGGTCTCACAGCTTTCAGAGAAAAGAGAAAGCCTGTTTACAAAGGGAGATAACAATGAGCGAAAACAGATCATTCTGGGAAAATGAAGAGTTGAAACTGGCTGAACGTCAGTACGAGGCAACCTGGCCCGGGGGTCAAAAAGCCGTGGATAAACTTGCAAAAAATAATAAACGGCCGGTAAGGGAACTTATAGAGGAACTCATCGACCCCGGCACCATGTTTTTTGAACTCTCCATGCTGGCAGGCTTTGGTGTTGATTATCCAGGTATTCCTGATGTTCCCTGCGGCGGTATTGTTACAGGCATTGGAAAAATTCACGGAAACTGGACAATGATTATTGCAAACGATTCAAGGGTAAAAGCTGGAACATACTTTCCCATTACCTTGAAAAAACACATGAGAGCCCAGGCAATCGCAGATAACTGCGGGCTTAACTGTGTTTATATTGCAGATTCAGGAGGGGCTTTTCTGCCCATGCAGATAGATGTTTTTCCCGATGATCAGCACTTTGGCTCCTTGTTTTACAACATGGCTAAAATGTCGGCCAAGGGGTTAAAACAGATCACCATGAGTACCGGCGGTAATACAGCAGGCGGTGCCTATATTGTCTTCATGGCCTGTGAATCCATCATGATCGACAAACAGTCCTTTTCATTTTTAGGTGGACCTCCTCTCGTTAAAATGGCATTGGGAGAGACCATCTCAGCAGAAGAGCTGGGGGGAGCAAAGGTTCACACACAAATTTCCGGTGGAGCAGACCATCTGTGCAAGGATCAGGGAGATGCAGTGGCAAAGGTCAGGGATATTCTCTCTCTGGAAAAACCCCAGACAATCCACCTTCACCACTACCAGGAACAGGAGCCCGAGGTTCCTGCTGAAACTATTTATGATCACATGCCAATGGCTGTCCACCAGGGTATTGATGCAGAAAACGTTATCAAATGTCTGGCCGATGGGAGCATGTTCCATGAGTATAAACAAAACTTTGCCCCTGGAATGGGCGATAATATCATAACTGGAAAAATCCGCATTAAAGGATTGCCCGTTGGGATTGTGGCCTCCAACAAGGTGGGAATTATCTTTCAGGAAGCTGCTAAAAAAGCAACTGAATGGATAGTGCGGTGCAGCCAGGAAAAAATACCCCTTCTCTTTATCCAAAATGCGCCGGGATTTATGATTGGTTCTGAATCTGAACATGCCGGCATAGGCAAGTATGGTTCAGATATGGTAAGGGCAGCCGCCTGTGCCCAGGTGCCGAAGATACAACTTTTAATCGGCCCTGACAATGGAGCTGCCAATTATGGAATGTGCGGCAGGGCATACAAACCCAACTTTCTCTTTTCCACCATGAGGGCAAGAACCTCTGTTATGAGCGGCAAAAGTGCCGGCGGAGTTCTTCTCTCCATTGAGGAGAGCAAAAGAAAAGCCATGGGCAATCCAATGTCTGAGGATGAAAAGGAAAAATTCAGACAGAAAATGATTAACAAGTATGATGGAGAGGCTCACCCCTTCTATTGCGGTGCAAGAATTCTTTCCGACAGAGTTCTTAAATTCTCTGAAATCAGAGAGTGGCTTGGCATGGCGTTTGAGGTAAGTCTGCTTAAATCCATTGACGAACCATCTTTTGGAAATTTTAGATTTTAACCGGCACGGCCGGAGCGTGGTATTCGCATCGGACACAGCAAAGGATGAAACTCTATGATTTTAAATAGTTGGATGGAGTTTCATATAACCGGCA